>JAYVFV010000082.1:0-16835 GCA_043772885.1 Flavobacteriales bacterium | reverse complement strand
CATTGAACCAAATGATTTTCGATGCAGCTTGGGGCGACTTAGATTTTATGTTAATTGATTTACCACCAGGAACTGGAGATATTCACTTGTCAATAATGCAATCGCTTCCAATTACAGGAGCCGTTGTAGTAAGCACACCACAAGCCGTTGCCTTAGCCGATGCAAAAAAAGGTGTTTCCATGTTTCTATCAGAATCCATCAATGTTCCTGTTTTAGGAATCATCGAAAACATGGCGTATTTCATTCCCGAAGAACTTCCCAACAATAAATATTATATCTTTGGAAAAGAAGGCGCGAAGAATTTGGCGGCCGATTTACAAGTGCCGTTTTTAGGAGAAGTTCCTCTAGTGCAAAGCATCCGTGAAGCAGGTGATTACGGTCGTCCAGCAGCATTGCAAACAGCTTCACCACTAGAAAAAATATTCGAAGAAATTGCCCGAAATGTAGTGCAAGAAACCGTAAATCGAAATGAAAATCTTGCGCCAACAGAAGCAATAAAAATAACAACTATGGCGGGATGTTCCGCTGTAAATAAAAAATAGACTGACTTAAACATCTTAGACTACTTAGAAAATTAGACTACACATGAATTCTAACAATCTAAAATCTAAGAAGTCTAAGAAGTCTAAAAAATCTAAAAGGTCTAACTATGACACACGAAGAATTAACGTTAAACATCGAAAAAGCACTACAAGAAATCAGACCTTTTTTGAACTCGGATGGTGGCGATATCAAACTCATTTCGATTGAAGATGAAAAGCACGTAAAAGTCCAATTTGAAGGCGCGTGTACCAACTGTAGTTTAAGCATGAGTACTTTAAAAGCGGGTGTCGAAACAACGATTAAAAAGTACGCGCCACAAATCGAAACTGTGGTTAACGTCGCTTAACGTCATCCTGAGCTTGTCGAAGGATTGGGCGTTTCCCTGCGGGTCGGGCTTTTTGTTGCAATCTTTTTTTCATGCCTCAAAAAAGGATTTCCACTTCAATCCCTAACGCAAAATTGTTTCAAGTTTCAGGTTTCAAGTCTACGAAACCCAACTTGAAACTTGAAACCAGAAACTTGAAACCTTTAATTTTTAACATGATTAAAACAGACATACTAATAATCGGCGCAGGACCTACCGGACTTTTTACCGTTTTCGAAGCCGGATTATTAAAACTAAAATGCCACATCATTGATGCCTTACCACAGGTTGGCGGACAATTATCAGAACTTTATCCCAAAAAACCAATTTACGATATTCCCGGTTTTCCTGAAGTCTTGGCGGGCGATTTAGTTTCTAACTTAATGGAACAAATAAAGCAATTCCAACCTGGTTTTACGTTAAACGAAAATGCCGAAACCATACAAAAACTGGAAGACGGAACATTTATAGTTACAACCAACAAAGGAACAAAACACCACGCCAATACCATTGCAATTGCAGGTGGTCTGGGAAGTTTTGAACCTCGAAAACCAATTCTTGAAGACATCGGTTTCTATGAAGATAAAGGCATTGAATATTTTGTAAAAGATCCCGAATTGTTTCGCGACAAAAAAATTGTAATTGCTGGTGGTGGCGATTCGGCATTGGATTGGAGTATTTTCTTAGCCGATGTAGCTTCATCAGTAACGCTAATCCACAGAAGAAACGAATTCCGCGGCGCTTTAGATTCAGTAGAAAAAGTTCAGGAATACAAAAAACTCGGAAAAGTGCACTTGATTACGCCAGCAGAAGTCGTTGGTTTAAATGGCGCTGAACATTTAGAGTCAATCGATATTCAAGACGATTTGGGCGCACATCAAAATATCAAAACCGATTATTTTATTCCGCTTTTCGGATTAACACCAAAACTTGGCGCCATTGCCAATTGGGGATTGGAAATAGAAAAAAATGCAATTAAAGTCAACAATGCGTTAGATTACCAAACCAACATTGATGGCATTTACGCCATTGGCGACGTAAACACCTATCCAGGAAAATTAAAATTAATTCTGTGCGGATTTCACGAAGCGACTTTAATGTGCCAAAGCGTGTACCAACGAATGAATCCTGGAAAAAAATACGTACTGAAATACACCACAGTTTCTGGAGTCGACGGATTTGACGGCACGCGAAAAGAAGCCGAGAAAGCTGTGGTAAAATCGATTGATTAAATTTTTATATTTGTTTCTTTAAAAAGTGAATTATGGAAAATTATAGAATGGATAGAACTGTTGTTTCAAAAGCTACTTTTGAAGAAGCAGATGATCATGTGACTTTTTATCAAGATAAAACCCCATTGGAACGTCTTAATTATGCTTGTGATATAATTAATTCCATTTTTCAATCAAGTCCAGAAAAGAAAGTAGATAGATCAATTTTTTCCTCAAGAAAACATGCCGAACTTATTCAATCTTGACTTTTTAGATTTTTTGGAACTTCTAGACAAATATAATGTAGATTACTTATTAGTAGGTGGTTATGCTGTTATTTTGCACGGTTTTGGAAGAAGTACCGGTGATTTAGATTTATGGATAAACCAAAATTCAGAAAACTACATTAAATTACAACAAGTTTATAATGATTTTGGCGCTCCAATATTTTCAATTGAGGATTTTGAAAGTAATAAATTTGATGTTTGGAGTATTGGGATTGAACCAAGAAAAATAGAGATATTAACTAATGTTAGCGGTTTAAATTTTGCCGAAAGTACTAGAAATTGTAATTGGTTAGAATTAGAAAAATTTAAAGTTCCCTATATTGATTTTGACGATTTGATGAAAAATAAAAAAGCTACTGGTAGATATAAAGATTTAGCAGATATTGAACAACTCTCTAAATTGAATAAGAAAAAGTAAATGCCTCAAGACGTTACCATAACCATAACCGATAGAAACGGAATTCAGCACGAAGTTCAAGCGCCAACCGATATGAACTTAAATGTAATGGAACTCATTCGTATGTACGAACTTGCCGAAGAAGGAACCATTGGTATCTGTGGCGGAATGGCAATGTGTGCGTCCTGTCAATGTTATGTGTTAAACGACGTTTTGCAAACCCAACGCAATGACGATGAAGAAGCCATGCTTTCCGAAGCGTATCATGTAAAAGACAACAGCCGCTTGGGTTGCCAAATCAATATTTCAGAAAACATCGACGGTCTGGAAATTGAAATTGCACCAAAACAATAAAAATACCAACAGTAAGCATAAAAAGTGGAGCTAATAACTACACTTTTTTTTATATCTATTATTTTCTTCGATTATTTGAAAGCCGGAATCCCAGTAATATCAGCACCGGTAATCAACAAGTGAATGTCGTGTGTTCCTTCGTAGGTAATCACCGATTCTAAGTTCATACTGTGACGCATGATCGAATATTCTCCAGTAATTCCCATTCCACCTAAAATTTGTCTCGCTTCACGAGCAATGTGAATCGCCATATCAACGTTGTTTCTTTTCGCCATCGAAATTTGGGCTGTGGTTGCTTTCCCTTCATTTCTTAAAACACCAAGTCGCCAAGTTAACAATTGCGCTTTGGTAATTTCGGTAATCATTTCGGCTAATTTCTTTTGTTGCAATTGAAAACTTGCAATCGGTTTGTCAAATTGAATACGCTCTTTCGCATAACGCAACGCCGTGTCGTAACAATCCATTGCGGCTCCGATTGCTCCCCAAGCAATTCCGTAGCGCGCCGAATCCAAACATTGCATTGGTGCGCCAAGACCTGATTTACCTGGCATAAGGTTTTCTTTTGGTACTTTTACGTTATCAAAAATCAACTCTCCAGTTGATGACGCACGAAGCGACCATTTGTTATGGGTTTCCGGAGTGGTAAAACCTGCCATTCCGCGTTCAACAATAAGACCGTGAATTCTTCCTTCTTCATTTTTAGCCCACACTACCGCCACATCAGCAAACGGCGCATTGGATATCCACATCTTGGCACCATTCAATAAATAATGGTCGCCCATGTCTTTGAAGTTGGTCGTCATGCCACTCGGATTTGAACCGTGATCGGGTTCTGTCAATCCGAAACAACCCATGAATTCACCAGTTGCTAATTTTGGCAAGTATTTTTGACGTTGCTCTTCGGTTCCGAATTTCCAAATCGGATACATCACCAACGACGATTGTACCGATGAAGTCGAACGAACTCCAGAATCTCCTCTTTCAATTTCCTGCATAATCAAACCATACGAAATTTGATCAAGACCTGCACCGCCATATTCTTCTGGAATGTACGGACCAAATCCGCCGATTTCTCCCAAACCTTTTATGATTTGTTTCGGAAATTCGGCACGTTGTGCATACTCTTCTATAATCGGAGAAACTTCACGTTTCACCCACGCACGAGCGGAATCACGCACTAATTTGTGTTCGTCAGTTAGCAAATCATCTAAGTTGTAATAATCGGGAGCTTGAAATAAATCTGGTTTCATATGTCGTTTCTATTGTTTTTTATTGGTCATATGTAATTCGCATAATTGCTCATTTCATTTGTATGTCATTGCGAGCGCAACGCAGTGAAGCGAAGCAATCTGTTTATAGCTAGTTTATATTTCTACGAAAACGTTTGCAAAGTTAATAAAACATATTTGAGAAACTCTTTAAAGGGTGTTATTTTTTAGAAGCTTTTTCCAGCTTTTCACTGCAATCTTTTAAACCTGACAGGTTTTAAAAACCTGTCAGGTTTAAAAGGATTTTCGTTGCAATCTGGGCTAGGGGTTCTATCTTAAAAAACACTAATCCAATTTTTTAAACGCTTTATTTTTCGCCAACAAAAAATCCAGAACAGCTAACTTGTTATTGTCATCTGCAATGGTTTTTGCATTTGAATCTGCATTACAAAATTCAAGAAATCGAAAAATATCATCTGGCTTTAACGCCAATGTTTTGGTAAAAAAGGTGTTGTCAAAATGGGCATTTATATACTCTTTAAATTCAATTTTTGGTTTAGTAGGTTTTTTATTTTCCTCTTTCTTTTTGAATAGTTTAATAATTTCTTCGCCAATCCTTACGAAATCCATTCCGTTTACAATTTCGCCCGTATACACTGATTTGTTTACAGGTCGTGTGATTTGTTTTTCGAGTTTTATCATGTCCATATCGGCTTGCGAAACTTTAAATCCGCCGAGCGGTTTTGCTGCGATTTTGACTTCTTCAAGTTCGATAGGTTTTTCAGATAACGCAACGATAAGCATATTGTCAAAATCTTTTTGAGTTAAAACCATCTTTCGGTCGATGTATTTTTTAGAGATAATATAAAGCTCATCATTCACTTTTGCCCAAATGGTAAAATAGCCTTTGTTGTCTGAGCTATCCACTTTTTTTGTTGTCATGTTCACGATGTCGACATCTTGAAGGGCTCTTGTTTCTGATAAAATTCTTCCGCTAATGCGTTTTTCGGTTTGAGAAAATCCAATAAAAAAAGTAAAAAAGAAACTGATAGAAAGTAATGTTAATCTCAAAATTTAGCATTATTGGGTTATAACGGACTAAATTATAGTATTACTTTTTTGTCGAATAATAAAGAAGTGTTAATTTTTTTCGCATGCTCAAAACAGTTCGGCTTCGCCTCGGGTGTGATTTTTATAGGATTTTACGGTTACATCTTCAAATAAAAAGCTGACGTTAGGGAAATATATTCTTCAGTGTATTTATGTCGAGCGGTTTCAATGACCAATTCGTCTATCGCAATTTCTTTTTTGGTTCGGCTAAAAGCCAACAAACTTCTTTTGATTTCAGAAGTTGGCGTGCCTTTTACCCGTGTCATTTTAAAAGGAAACAAATCGACTTCTTTGGCTAAACTAACGAATTTTTCTTCTTCTGTAAAAGGAAGAATTACTGCAAAAATTCCGTTTTCTGAAAGGAGTATGTCGGCAGCTTCTACCAATTCTTCAAAAGGCAAAGCATCTTGAAACCGCGCCAAATTGCGTTGTTCGTTATCGGTTTTGTAATCTTCGGTATAAAATGGCGGATTGGAAATAATAATATCGTACTCATCTTCGGGTTCGTCAACAAATTCATCCAAACCCGAGTGAAAACAAAACAAACGGTCTTGCCAGGGGGAGTTTTCAAAATTTTCGACACATTGTTCATAGGCGTTTTCGTCGATTTCTATCGCATCGATTTGTTCGGCATTACTTCTTTGGGCGAGCATTAAAGACAAAATCCCTGTTCCGGCACCAATATCCAAAACCGAAAAAGGGTTGTTTTCAATCGGGCACCAAGTGCCAAGCAAAACGCCATCGGTGCCTATTTTCATGGCGCAGCGGTCTTGTTGGATGGAAAATTGTTTGAATTGGAATTTAGACAACTTAGACTTCTTAGATTATTAGAATTTTAGACTTGTAAAAATAGAGCCCTAGCCCTGATAGAAGTGGAAATCCTTTTGTGTAACGCAGTGAAGCAAAAGATTGAAACGGATAGCAGGAATAGCTTCTAAAAAGAAATCCAAAAGCGCAGCGATTCTAAAGCCGCAGGCGTATCCAACAATCTAAGAGCGCAGCGAGTCTTAAAGATACATTTCGACTAAACCTTCTGGTAAATCCATAATCACCTTTTTGTTTTCGCGGTCAATTTTTACAAGAAATGCATCTATCATCGGAACCAAAATTTCGACATTGCCATTAATCACTTCAAATAAAGGTTGCGCCGACGAATCGTTTATCGAAACAATTTTGCCAAAAACACCCAAGCGCAAATCTTCAATTTCAAAACCGATGACTTCGTGATAATAAAATTGGTTTCCGGTGAGTTTGGGCAACATCGTAAGTGGAAGATAGACTTCGCAATTCATAATGCTGTCGGCTTCTTCTTCATCGTCGACATCTTCAAATTGCACGCGAAGAAAATCGTTTTTATGGAGGGAACTATTTTTAATAAAAAATGGAACCAAGTTTTTGTTGAATTCAACAAAAACTGATTCCATATTCTCATATAACTCGGGTTCGTCTGTATCTAAATACAATAAGACTTCCCCTTTGAAACTAAATTTTTTAGCGATTTTGCCAAGATAGAAACAATCTTCTTTACGCATTATCGCAAGGAATTAAGCTTCTTTTTCTTCTTCGCTAGCTTGGTCAGCTGGAGCTTCTTCTGTAGTTGGAGCTTCTTCAGCAACCGCTTCTACTTCTGGAGCTTCTTCTACTTCAGCAACCACTTCTTCTGTTGCAACTTCTGCAGCTGGAGTCTCTTCCACTTCAGCAACTGCTTCTACTTCTGGAGCAGCTTCTTCAGCAACAACTTCTTCCGTTGCAGTTTCTTCAGCAACTGGAGCTTCTTCAGTACCGTTTTCAACAACTTCTGGAGCTGCTTCTACTGCTACTTCTTCTTCAACAACTTCTGCTGGAGCGTTAGCTGCTTCTTCCGCTTTAGCAACACGTTTTTCATTAGCTGCTTTTTCTGCTTTTAAAGCTTTCGCTTTAGCATCTTGTTGTTTTTTAGACAATCCATCTTTCTTAGCATCAACTGCATTTACTTTATCTTCTAACCATTTTGCTAATTTAGCATCCGCTTGCTCTTGAGTTAAAGCTCCTTTACGGATACCACCATCTAAATGGTGTTTCATTAACGCACCTTTATACGAAAGGATTGCTCTTGCCGTATCAGTTGGTTGTGCGCCATTGTGTAACCATTGTACCGCTTGGTCAAGGTTTAATTCAATAGTTGCTGGGTTAGTGTTTGGATTGTAAGTCCCTAATTTTTCAAGGTATTTACCATCTCTTTTTGAGCGAGCATCAGCTGCTACGATCCAGTAAAAAGGTCTTTGCTTTTTACCGTGTCTTTGTAATCTAATTTTTACTGACATAATCTTTTGATTAATTTGAGGTACTCGACCTCGGTTATTTTAAGGGTGCAAATATACAAAACTTTTTGAATCAAACTAATGCGCATTGAAAAAACATATTATTTTTGGTTTTTAGTTAAAATATATACGTTAATTCATTAAAAAAACTATTTTTGTGTCTGTAAATTTATTTTAAAAATGAAAAAATTATTTTCTCTTTTCGTTCTAGTATTTGTTTTTTCTGGTTGTACATCAGAAGTAACTACAAACACACCAGGATTTCAAGCATTTAAAGACGATGCGTTATGGCGTGCTATTGATGTTAAATCCTATGTGTCACTTGATGGACATGTAAGAATTTTAGCAATGGCTGAAAATGAACAAGTGGAATTAAACATGTCAAGCACCAATGTTGGGACTTATTATTTTGCTTCAATCGATGATGAGAATACAGCCGATTACAGCGTAGGTTATAATGGCGACTTTTTAAGATATTTAACGTATGATATTAACGGACCAATTTTAAATATTAATAATCCCGTAATTATAGGCGGAACTGGTTATTCAGAAGCTTTAAATGTATCTACCACTTCTTTAGGTGGAGGTAGCGGAATGACAGTTGATACTACAGTTAGCGACAGTGGATTTGTAACTGGAGTTTTAATTAATTCATCTGGCTCTAATTATGAAGCGGGAGATATTATTACAATAAATGGAGGTAATAATACTGCAAAATTTAAAATTTCAAGTGTAATTGAGATAACTGATAATAGCAACGGTACCCTAACTGGAACTTTTAGATTTACTGCAAAAAATGCAATTCCTAACCCAACCGTTAATGAATTAGTAAGTTTTCAATACGGTGCATTTTATCAAATTCCAGTTCTTCCAGAGCTTTAATTTCACCAATTAACCATCCCATAAAAGCAATCACTTTGCAGCTTTACTTATTTTAATTAATAATAAAAGTCTATTTCATAGTAGATTAGGTTTTTATTACCTATCTTTGACATCAATTTTAAAAAATAAATATGAATATTTTTGTTGGAAGTCTTCCATTCAGTATTGAGGAAGCAGATTTAAGAGAGTCTTTTGAGGCTTACGGAACAGTTGACTCTGTTAAAATTATAACTGATAAATTTACTGGAAGAAGTAAAGGATTTGGTTTTGTTGAAATGTCTAATGACGAAGAAGCTCAAAAAGCTATCGACGAATTAAACGGTGCAACAGTAGATGGTCGTACGATTGTAGTTAACAAGTCTGAGCCGAAACCAGAAGGAGAAAGAAGAACCTTTAACAACAATCGTTCAGGCGGTGGTGGTTACAGTGGTGGTGGAAATTCTCGTGGTGGTGGAAGCTATAACGATAGAAACAGCGGTGGAAACAGAGGCGGATACTAATTATCTCTTTGTTTAAAAATTTAAAGCCATTCCTTAGGAGTGGCTTTTTTTATACTTATTTTTCTTTTGTTAATAACTAAAATTGATTATTATTTCCTTAAAATGTACTTTTGAAAGTGTTTAACTTTTGCCTTTTGGCTCACTTCTAATGCCTACTAAATGTACTTAATATTCGACACCGAAACCACAGGTTTACCAAGAAGTTGGGCTGCGCCAATTACAAACACCGATAACTGGCCACGGTGTATTCAAATTGCATGGCAACTGCATGACGATATGGGAATGGTCATCGAACATCAGGATTATTTAATCAAACCAGAAGGATTTAATATTCCGTTTGACGCCGAAAGAATTCATGGAATCTCTACCGAATTAGCCAAAAATCAAGGAATCTCTTTATTAGAAGTTTTAGAAAAATTCAATAGCGCTTTAGCAAAAGCTAAATTTATTGTCGGTCAAAACCTCGGATTTGATGTCAATATTATAGGTTGTGAATTCTACAGAATGGGAGTTGCGTCTCCCATGAGTTCCATGCCAATTCTCGATACCTGTACCGAAGTTACAGCATCGTTATTAAAATTATCAGGAGGACGTGGTGGGAAATTCAAATTACCCACTCTAACCGAATTACACCATTATCTTTTTGGCGTTCCTTTCTCCGAAGCTCATAATGCCACTGCCGATGTTGAAGCAACAACCCGTTGTTTTTTCGAACTTCTTAGAAGAGAAATATTTACAGAGGCGGAACTTCAGGTTTCCGCAACTTATTTTCAAGATTTCCAAAATAAAAATCCAAGAGAAATTCAACCTATCGGATTAAATCACATTAATCTAAAACAAGAGTCAGATAAAATTCGGCAACAATTAGGAGAGAAACAAACGGCTCCAATTTCCAAAGAAGAACTGTCCGAAAACAAACAAATATTAATCGACACTGATTTTGTGCATTTGCACAATCATACACAATTTTCGGTCTTGCAATCTACTATCAGTGTCGCTTCTTTAGTGAAAGCCACGGTTGAACAAAAAATGAAAGCGGTTGCGATTACCGATCACGCCAATTTAATGGGTGCTTTTCATTTTGTTCGCGATATTTTATACCATAACAAAACGGCCGAAACTAAAAATAAGGATGCGGAAGAAAAAGGCGAAGTTTCTTCCGAAAGCATTGTAAAACCAATTGTAGGATGTGAATTTTTTGTCTGTGAAGACCATAAAAATAAATCGCTAAAAGACAATGGATATCAAATTGTCTTCTTAGCTAAAACCAAAAAAGGTTATCATAATTTAGCCAAAATGTCTTCTATTGCACACACAGAAGGCTTTTATTATGTACCAAGAATCGATAAAAAAATCATCCAACAGTACAAAGAAGATTTGATTGTTTTGTCTGGAAATCTCTATGGAGAAATTCCAAGTAAAATTTTACACATCGGCGAAAATCAAGCAGAAGAAGCATTGCTTTGGTGGAAATCAGAATTCAAAGAAGATTTCTACATCGAAGTCATGCGTCACAATCAAGAAGATGAAAACCGAGTGAACGAAGTGTTGGTTTCCTTTGCGAAAAAGCATGAGGTGAAAATCGTGGCTTCCAATAATACGTTTTACATTGATAAAGTTAACGCCAACGCACACGACATTTTACTGTGTGTTCGTGATGGCGAAAAGCAAACTACACCAATTGGTCGTGGTCGTGGCTATCGCTACGGATTACCCAATCAAGAATATTATTTCAAATCGGGAGAAGAAATGAAAAAGCTCTTTACCGATTTGCCCGAAGCCATTTCCAATACTGCTGAAATCGTTGATAAGATTGAAATCTACAATTTAGCTCGAGAAGTATTGCTTCCAAAATTTGAAATTCCAACTCATTTTTTAGTTGCCGAAGATGAATCGGATGCTGGGAAAAGAGGTGAAAATAATTACCTAAAATATTTAACTTTTGAAGGTGCCAAAAAACGTTATCCAGAAATTACAGAAGAGATTAAAGAACGTATCGATTTCGAACTGCAAACCATAGAAAATTCAGGTTATCCAGGTTATTTTCTTATCGTTCAAGATTTCATTGCTGCTGCAAGAGGAATGGGCGTTTCTGTTGGTCCGGGACGTGGTTCTGCCGCAGGTTCTGTGGTGGCATATTGTCTGGGAATTACCAATATTGATCCCCTTTTATACAACTTGCTTTTTGAGCGTTTTCTTAACCCAGACAGAGTTTCATTACCCGATATCGACATCGATTTTGACGATGAAGGAAGAAGCAAAGTGATGGACTATGTAATCAATAAATACGGTTCTAAACAAGTGGCACAAATTATAACTTACGGAACCATGGCAGCCAAATCAGCTATTCGTGATACCGCCAGAGTATTGGATTTGCCGTTGTTTGAAGCGGATAAAATCGCTAAATTGATTCCGGGATTGATTCCGTCGAAATGGAGTTTAGCGCGTTTTTTAAAAGAAGCAGAAGGCGAATTTAAAAAAGTACTTCGCCCAGAAGATTTTGATAATATAAAGGAGTTAATCGGACTTTCGAAAGAAAGTAACTTGGGAGGCGAAACTATTCTACAAGCACAAGTTTTAGAAGGAAATCTAAGAAACACGGGTATTCACGCATGTGGAGTAATTATCACGCCAAGCGATATTACCAATTTCGTTCCGGTTGCCACAGCAAAAGATTCCGAGTTATACGTTACCCAATTTGATAACTCGGTAGTAGAAAGCGCAGGTTTATTAAAAATGGATTTCTTGGGATTGAAAACCCTGACTTTAATAAAAGATACCGTTAAACTTGTAAAATATAGAACAGGTAAAGACATCGATCCAGACGCTTTTCCTATTGATGATGTAAAAACGTACGAGCTTTTTCAGCGTGGTGAAACGGTTGGGATTTTTCAGTATGAAAGTGCCGGAATGCAGAAGTACCTACGCGAACTAAAACCAACAGTCTTCAACGATTTAATTGCGATGAATGCGTTGTATCGTCCGGGACCAATTGCGTATATTCCTAGTTTTATCAAAAGAAAAAATGGCGAAGAGTCGATAGTATATGATTTGGACGTTTGTGAAGAATTATTAAAAGACACCTACGGAATCACCGTTTATCAAGAACAAGTAATGCTTTTGTCTCAAAAATTAGCCGATTTCTCTAAGGGTGATGCCGACGTTTTGCGTAAAGCAATGGGGAAAAAGCAACGGGATGTACTCGATAAAATGAAACCAAAATTCATTGCTCAAGCCGCTTCAAAAGGACATCCGGAAGACAAATTGGAAAAAATTTGGAAAGACTGGGAAGCGTTTGCCGAATATGCGTTTAACAAATCACACTCCACTTGCTATGCTTGGATTGCGTATCAAACGGCGTATTTGAAAGCTAATTATCCAGCCGAATATATGGCGGCTGTGTTGTCGAATAACATGAGTGATATTAAGCAAGTTTCTTTCTTTATGGAAGAATGCAAACGTATGGGATTGAAAGTTCTCGGTCCGGATGTCAATGAGAGTTTCTATAAATTTACCGTAAACGATGATTACGCGGTTCGTTTCGGAATTGGCGCTGTAAAAGGTGTCGGAATGGGAGCTGTTCAAACCATTGTCGAAAACAGAAAAGACAGCAACTACAAATCGATTTTTGATTTGGCGAAGCGAATCGACTTAAGAGCCGCCAATAAAAAAGCAATTGAAAATTTGGCTTTAGCTGGTGGATTTGATTCCTTTTTAGGAACTACGCGTGCGCAATATTTTCATGATGATGGAGACGGAATTACCTTTTTAGAAAAAGCAATCCGTTATGGTGCGAAGTTTCAGGAGAATGAAAATTCAGCGCAAGTCAGTTTGTTCGGAGAAAGTAGCGATGTACAAATTGCAGAACCTGTCGTTCCTCCCTGCGAAGATTGGAGCACCATGGAAAAGTTAGCCAAAGAGAAAGAAGTCGTTGGAATTTACATCTCGGGTCATCCGCTTGACGATTATCGATTTGAGATGAAATATTTTTGTAATGCCAAATTGGAAGCTTTAAAAAACTTAGAGCAACACCTTAACAAAACACTTTCTTTTGGCGGAATCATAACGAATGTCCAACATAAAACAGCCAAAAATGGAAAAGGTTGGGGCTCTTTTGTTTTAGAAGGTTATGATGAAAGTTTTGAATTCCGAATTTTCGGGGAAGACTATCTAAAATTTCGACATTTTTTAATTCAAAATAATTTTACCTATTTAAAAGTTTTGATAAAAGACGGTTGGCTCAATCAAGAAGGCAAAAAAAGCGAGCCAAGAATGCAGTTTCAATTGGTGCAATACTTACAAGATGTGTTGCCAACATTTGCTAAAAAATTGATTATCCGTATGGATATTATGGATTTGCAAAATCAGTTAATTCAGCAATTAAACGATATTTTCAAAGTCAATAAAGGCGATAATCAAGTTTCATTTGAAGTTATGGAATTGGAAACGATTAAAAAACAATTAGAAGAGGAACCTTCAATTACACCATTAGAAGCTCCTCAAATTGACCCAGAAACAGAAATGATTTTGGATGAAGAATCAGAAATTGTTTTGCCAACTACCACCGATGAAATTAAAATAGTTACATCGGTAACCTTACCAAGTAGGAAATTAAAAATTAAAATTTCGAACGAATTGTTGCAAGAATTAGAGAAGATGCAGGTTGATTTTAAATTGAATTAAACTTTATTTGGTTACTTTTGAAAAAATCATAGTTCATGTCTAAACAACTTATCAACCAATACTACAATCAAAGAGATAATCTTAAACGCGTTGGTGTTACTAACGAAATGGCAATCAAACAGCCATTTGATAATTTGTTGTTGAACTTAGCTTCTGCAAAACATTATGTGTATGCTACTGAAGTTACGATCAAAAATGAAAACGGAAAAAATGTTCGCCCTGATGGTATTTTAATGAATGAATTGCGCATCCACAAAGGTTACGTTGAAAGTAAAGATACCAACGATACGCTTGATCAAGAAATAAACAAAAAACTTTACAAAGACGGTTACCCAAAAACCAATATCATTTTTCAAGACAGTGTTTTTGCGGTTTTGATACAAAACAATGTTGAAATTTCTCGTGTTGAAATGGCGGATGCTGATAAATTGGAAAAAATCCTACTTCAATTTATCAACTACAAACCCGAGTATATCGAGAAGTTTGACGAAGCTTTACAAAAATTTAAAGAAGATATTCCTACTATCGTTGATACACTTCGTAACACGATTAGTGAAGAATTTAAAACCAACAAAAAATTTGTAACCGCTTCGGAAGATTTTTTCGAAATGTGTCAAAAAGAAATCAATCCGCAGATTACAAAGGAAGATATTCGCGAAATGATTATTCAACACATTTTGACTGAAGATTTGTTTAAAGCGGTTTTCGATGAATCTGATTTTCATCACGAAAACAACATTGCATCGCAACTCGAGAATTTGGTTAATACGTTTATGTCGCGTTCTATGCGTCAAAATCAATTAGGCGAATTAGGACATTATTACAAAACTCTTAATGCTCAGGCAGCTTTGGTTTCTGACCATCATGAAAAACAAAAATTCCTAAAAGTAGTTTACGAAAATTTCTATAAAGTCTATAATCCAAAAGGAGCGGATAAGCTTGGTGTGGTTTATACACCCAACGAAATTGTCCGTTTTATGGTGCAGAGCACCGACTATTTATTGCAAAAACATTTCAATAAAGGAATGGCAGATAAAAACGTACACATACTAGATCCAGCAACAGGGACAGGAACGTTTATTACCGATATTATCGATTTTATTCCAGCACAATATTTAGAGCACAAATACAAAAACGAAATCTTTGCCAACGAAGTAGCCATTCTGCCTTACTATGTTGCCAACTTAAATATTGAATATACCTACAAACAAAAAATGGGGAACTATTTAGAATTTCCCAATTCGTGTTTTGTAGATACATTAGATAATATTGATGGTTTGGCTTACGATGGTAAACAACACAATATGTTTGGTTTTAGTTCTGAAAATGCCGAACGTATCAAACGCCAAAACGAACAGAAGATTTCGGTTATTATAGGCAATCCACCATACAATGCCAACCAAGCGAACTTTAACGATTTTAATAAAAATAGAGAATATCAAGATATTGACAAACGTATAAAAGAAACGTATGTAAAAAACTCGAATGCTCAAAAATCTAAGGTTTACGATATGTATGCACGTTTTTATCGTTGGGCAACTGATAGAATTGATGAAAATGGTGTAGTTTGTATGGTTACTAATAATTCATTTGCAAATAGTAAAACCTTTGATGGTTTTAGAAAATGTATTCAAGACGAATTTGATTTTTGTTATATTGTAGATTTAGGTGGAAATGTAAGAGAACTTTCAGGTAAAAATGGAATTTCAATTGGAGAAGCTCATACCGTTTTTGGATTGGGAGCAATGGTTGGAATTGCCATTATGTTTTTAGTAAAATCAGAAGAAAAACTAAATAATAAATGTCAAATAAAGTATATTCATCCTTGTGATATTCGCGCTACAAGAGCAGAAAAATTTGAATGGTTAAACAGTATTAATAGCTTTGGACAAATTAATTTTGAAGCGATTATTCCCGATAAAAATAATAATTGGATTAATCTTTCAGATGATAATGATTGGGAAAATCTTATTCCAACTATTGATAAAAATGTTAAGTTGGGTAAATCTAAAAATGCACTTTTTAATTTTTTTTCCAATGGAGTTGTAACAGCAAGGGACGAATGGGTTTATGATTTCGACGTAACTAATTTAGAAAACAAATCAAAATTTCTATCAGAAAAATACAATTTATCAATACAAGATAATAATGAAAATGGCGAAATAAAATGGAGTAGGGATTTATCAAATAAATTTAAAAGAAATTTGAAGTCCAAATTTAATAAGACCCAAATTATTACGGCTTATTACAAACCATTTACCAAAAAATATTATTATTCAGAGAAAATATTTAGTGATGTTTTGACCCAAAATCACGTTGACATCTTCTCTAAAGATTTAAAAGGATTGAATAAATGTATTGGCTATATTGGAAAAGATACTGAAATTCAGTTTTCAACTTTAGCATTTGAAAACATCAATGATTTAAATTCATTAAGCAATGCAGCTGGTGGAAATAAAACGATGCCTTTATACATATACGACCAACAAGGCAACTGCCACGACAACATCACCGATTGGGGTTTAAGTCAGTTTACTTCGCATTATCAAAATACAAAAATTTCCAAAGAAGATATTTTCTATTATACTTACGCGGTTTTACACAATCCAGAGTACCGTAAAAAATATGAATTAAACTTAAAGCGGGAGTTTCCACGTTTGCCTTTTTATGACAATTTTGCCAAATGGGTGGCTTGGGGAAAAGCATTAATGGACTTACACATAAACTATGAAGCCGTTGCGCCTTTTGATTTAAAAGTGATTGATAACAGTAATATCAAAGACAAAAACTACAAACTCAAAGTAAAACTAAAAGCCGATAAAGCACAAGGTGTTATTGCTATCGATGAACATACGCATTTATTGGGTGTTCCCGATTGTGCTTGGTCATATAAGCTCGGTAATCGTTCGGCAATCGAATGGGTTTTAGACCAATACAAAGAAAAAAAATATACCGATAAAACCATTACCGAAAAGTTCAATACGTATCGTTTTGCA
>JAYVFV010000081.1:0-5386 GCA_043772885.1 Flavobacteriales bacterium | reverse complement strand
TAACAACTGGTTTGTATGTGCTAAAATTATATAGTAATGACAATGAAGTTTTTGTTGAGAAAATTATAAAAGAGTAAGTACTAGTTAAAACACACAGCTCCGCAAAGTCTTCTTATGAAAAGCTCCGCAAAGTCTCCCGACTTTGCGGAATTTTTTAAATATATTTGATACTACAAAATTCAATGATACAATAGTTTAATATGTAAGCTCAAAGTCGGGAGACTTTGAGCAGCGCATTTGTTTCGATTTAGACATTTATCAAACCAATGTCCCATTAGAATTCCTTACCTTTGCGGCAAATTATACAGATAATGAATACTTTCGAGCAATTTAATCTTCCTAAATCTTTACAAAAAGCCGTTGACGAATTGGGTTTAACAACACCGACTCCAATTCAGGAAAAATCATTTTCCGTTATTATGTCAGGACGCGATGTGATGGGAATTGCACAAACCGGAACTGGTAAAACCCTTGCCTACTTATTGCCTTTATTAAAACAATGGAAATTCATTCCTACCGATTCGGCTCGAATTGTCATTTTAGTTCCAACGCGTGAATTGGTCGTTCAGATTGTAGATGTTATCAATAGTTTGACAACACACATGTCGGTGAGAACACTCGGAATTTACGGTGGTGTTAACATCAATACACAAAAAACTGCCGTTCGTGAAGGAATTGATATTTTAGTCGGAACTCCAGGTCGAACAATGGATTTAGCTTTAGATAGCGTAGTTCGCTTTGACTCGATTCAGAAATTAGTAATCGATGAATTTGATGAAATCTTAAACTTAGGATTTCGCACGCAAGTCAATTCGATATTGGCGATGTTAAAAGGCAAACGACAAAACATTTTGTTTTCGGCAACGATGACGGATGAAGTTGATGCGATGCTCGATGAGCATTTTGATTTCCCTGTAGAAGTATCCTTAGCAGCATCGGGAACTCCTTTAGAAAAAATCCAACAATTGGCTTATTTCACGCCGAATTTCCTAACGAAACTCAATCTTTTAAAAGATCTTTTACAGGATGAAGCCACTTTTGAACGCATATTGGTTTTTGCCAATAATAAAAAATCGGTCGATTTGATTGCCACTAGTTTGGAAGAACTTTTTCCGGAACAATTTGGTGTGATACACTCTAATAAATCCCAAAATTACCGTTTGAATACGATGGCTTCTTTTCAGGCTGGTGAAATCCGAGGCATCGTAACCACCGATGTAATGGCGCGTGGATTGGATATTTCGGATATTTCTCATGTCATCAATTTTGAATTTACAGAAATTCCAGAACAATATATTCACCGTATTGGACGAACAGGTCGAGCTGACAAAAGCGGAATTGCCATTAGTTTTATAGCGCCACACGAAGAAGAAATTCAAATTGAAGTGGAATTATTGACGGAAAAAGAAATCGAAATTCTCGATTTACCTGAAACCGTTGAAGTGTCAACTCGCCTACTCGAATTTGAAAAAGACAGGAAAAAAGTAAAACAATTGCTTAAACGTCCCAAACAAGAAGGCGGCGAAGCTTTTCATGAAAAATCGGCGAAGAACAAAAAAGTCAATCTTGGAGGGCCATCAAAAACCAAAAAGAAAACCTCTACTTCTGTGAACAGGAACATCCTGAAAAACCGTGCTGCAAAAAGAAAGAAAAAATAGCGTCCACATTTATGAAAACTTTGGGCTTTACAATTTAGACTTTTACTTTTTTTTGTTACTTTTGACACATCGTAGATTCACCGAACTCCGATAAAAATAAAAACCCAGTGAGGTAAATCTTTATAGGAAATGCAATTCAAACATCCAGAAATTCTTTACTTTCTTTTCTTATTGGTAATCCCAATTCTGGTGCATCTCTTTCAATTACGAAAATTCAAAAAAGAACTTTTTACCAATGTCAAATTCCTAAAGGAACTTTCAATACAAACTAGGAAGAGTTCTAAACTTAAAAAATATTTACTACTTGCCACCAGAATGTTATTGCTTATTGCTTTGATTTTGGCTTTTGCGCAGCCTTTTTTTAAAGCCAAAGACAGTAAAAATGCAACGAACGAAATGTATATTGTTCTTGACAATTCCTTCAGCATGCAAGCCAAAGGAAAAAAAGGAGAATTGTTAAAACGAGCTGTTCAAGATTTACTCGAACACACTCCACAGAATCTTAATTTTTCATTAATTACTTGTTCCGATAATTATTGGAATACCGATATCAAAGCCATTCAAAAGGATTTACAAGAAATAAAATACAGTGCGACACCGTTTCAATTGGATCATCTTTTAGCAAAAATAAAAGCACACAAAACGGCTTTTAACAAAGACATTGTTGTTATAACCGACGCCATTGGTTTGGAAGAAAAGCAATTGAAAGGTATTAAAGAAGATGATAATTTATATTTTATCATTCCGGAAGTTGAACAAACAAAAAACATTGCCATAGACAGTGTTTATATTAGTCAAACGCTTGATAATTTTTATGAAATCGGAGTAAAACTAGACACTTATGGTGGTAATTTTATCGACATTCCGATTGCTTTGTACAATCAAAATAAACTAACAGCAAAGACTTTAGTAAATTTTGAAACTAAATCAAAAACCATCAATTTTACAATTCCGAAAGAAAATTTTCATGGTTATGTTACTATTAGCGACAATGGTTTAGAGTACGATAATAGTTATTATTTTAGTATCTCAAAACCAGAAAAAAGCAACGTAATTAGCATTGGAGATGCTGAAAAAAGCAATTTCCTTTCTAGAATTTACAGTGCAACCGAATTCAGTTATGCCAATTTTCCTTTAAGTTCATTAGATTATAATAGTATTGATAAACAAGACGCTATTGTTTTAAATGAATTGAAGGATATTCCACAAGCGTTGCAAACTACACTAAAATCTTTTGTTGAAAAAGGAGGGAATTTGATTGTGATTCCGTCTCAAGAAAGTTTGATTTCCAATTTAAACGGATTCATAACTAATTTTGGTAACATCCAATTCAAATTGTTGCAGGTAAATGAAAAAATAGTAACTAAAATAAATTACAATCATCCTTTATTCAATAATGTTTTTGATAAAAAAGTGGCGAATTTTCAATATCCAAATACCAAAACTTCTTTTGAACTAAATAGCGTTGCACCTTCCATTTTAATTTATAACGATCAGTCGCCATTTTTAACTGCAATTCAAAATAGCATTTCGTCGGTTTATGTTTTTGCAGCGCCTTTAAATAAAGAGAATAGTAATTTTCAGAATTCGCCATTGATTGTGCCTACTTTTTATAACATGTCTCAGAGTACACAAAAAACTGGAGTTAATGCACGAATAATTGGCGAAAATCAACCGTTTATTATTGAAACATTATTATCGAAAGATGAAATTGTATCCATCAAAAATGATAATGTATCAAGTAATGAAAGTTTTATTCCTATTCAGCAAATCCTAAACAATAAAGTGAAGCTAACTTTTAATGACAATCCGAAGGAAGCTGGTAATTTCGGAGTTTTCAACAACACAATGAAAGTCGAAAATATTAGTTTTAATTACAATAGAACAGAAAGCAATTTGGAAAATTCGAATACCAATATTGCCAACGATTTTAAAGAAATTAGTGATATAGAAACCGTTTTTACAACATTACAAACCGACCGAACTGATAATCAAATTTGGAAATGGTTTGTTTTCTTAACGTTACTTTTTATTACTTTTGAAGTATTAATTCAAAAATTTGTCAAATGAAAATAATCATCAGAAAAGCACGAATTATTGATCAAAAAAGTCCGTTTCACAATCAAATTGTAGATTTAAAAATTACTAATGGAACGATAGAAAGAATTGGTCAAAACATTGCTGCTGCTGATAATTATAAAGAAATTGAACTCGATAATTTACACCTTTCACAAGGTTGGTTTGACACTAGTGTTTCCTTTGGAGAACCTGGTTTTGAAGACAGAGAAACTATTACAAACGGTTTAAATGTCGCTGCTAAAAGTGGTTTTACTGGAATTGCTTTGCAACCCAATACATTTCCGGTGCTCGACAATCAATCACAAATACAATTTGTAAAACAAAAAGCTGCCAATTCAGCAACCGAATTGTTTCCGATAGGAGCTTTGACAAAAAATAGCGAAGGAACTGATTTAGCGGAATTATTCGACATGAAAAACGCGGGAGCAATCGCTTTTGGAGACTACAATGCAACTAGTGAAAATGCCAATTTGCTCAAAATAGGTTTGCAATATGTTCAAGATTTTGACGGATTAGTAATCGCTTTTTGTCAAGATGAAAAAATAAAAGGAAGTGGCGTTGCCAATGAAGGGATTGTTTCTACACGATTAGGATTAAAAGGAATTCCGAATTTAGCCGAAGAACTTATGGTTGCCAGAAATTTGTTTTTACTTGAATACACAGGAGGAAGATTACATATTCCAACGATTTCCACAGCAAAATCGGTCGAATTAATTAAGAAAGCAAAAGCTAAAGGTTTGCAAGTAACGTGTAGTGTTGCGGTGCATCATCTGACTTTAACAGATGAAAAATTAGAAGGTTTTGACAGTAGGTATAAAGTTGCTCCGCCTTTGCGAACCGATAAAGATCGAAAAGCATTACTAGAAGGTGTTTTAGACAATACGATAGATTGCATTACTTCCGATCACAATCCGATTGACATTGAACATAAAAAAATGGAATTTGATTTGGCAAAAAACGGAACTATTGGATTAGAAAGTGCCTTTGGAGCTTTAAGCACCGTTTTACCAATTGAAAAAATTATTGAAAAACTGACTTACGGAAAAGAACTATTTGGTTTAGAAAACAATCCTATTGAAGAAGGAAATTCGGCAAACATCACCTTATTTTCAACTGATTTAGAATGGATTTTTTCTAAAGAAAACATACATTCCAAATCGAAAAATTCGGCTTTTCTTGGCGAAAAAATGAAAGGAAATGTTTACGGAATTTACAATTGCGGAAAACTAATTTTAGCATAATGGACGAAACTACTATAAAACAAGGAAAAACGGCAGCGATATTTAGCTATATTTTAATTGTTGGACCATTAATTGCACTTTCGATGAATAGCGAAAATAAGAATCCGTTTGCTTCGTTTCACATCCGACAAGGATTGGGATTGACATTAACTTTTATTCTACTTGGTGTTTCGATAAGTCACTTCAACAATATTATGATTGCAGCACCGATGTGGATATTTATATCGGTACTTACTATCTACGGTATTTTTAGCGCTTCAAAAGGTGAAACTACATCGCTACCACTTCTTGGGAAATTATTTCAAAAATGGCTGCATTTCTTGTAACATAAATTCGATTTATTCTACTTACAGTAAAACTTTCAAAATGAACAAATTTTTACTGTTACTTCTTATTGCGATTAGTTAC
>JAYVFV010000080.1:0-17107 GCA_043772885.1 Flavobacteriales bacterium | reverse complement strand
TATAACCTGAAGGTGTTGGTGTAAAAATGACGCCATCTGTTCGTCCCCATAAATCAATTTCAACATCAGTACTTGAGGTTAATCGTATATTATCATTGTCATCTATTCCAACGCAAGTTGCCACTACTAAATTCGGCACAACCCCTCCTTGATTTGTCGCGCTACCAATAGCAACAACATAAACAGAGTTATTATTCAAGATTCCGGCTAACGCAAATGAACAAGAATTAAATACATTCCCATTATTGTATACTTTCAATTTATAATTCGCTAAATTTTTTGGAACACCTGTCCCATTATAAATTTCTACATAAGTTAAAGACCCAACACTTTCATCAGTAACTTCGGATATAAACAAATCGATAGGAATTGGTAAGGGTGCAGGATTAACTGGACTCGAAACTACAATTGTTCCTGTCAAAATAGTACACGTTGGTTGTACTGTTACACTAGCGACAACAGGTACTGAACAAGTAACTACATTAGTACAGTTTTGAGTTCCTGCTGTAAAGCAACCTGTTCCTACTGGTGTAACTGTAATAACTACAATACTTCCAGCGCCTAAACCAGAAACTGTATAATTTGGAACTAATACATTTCCTCCGCTAATAAGACTTCCCGAATTAACAGTATAACTAACATTATAACTCGTAGCCCCAGTTACTGCAGCCCAATTAAATCCTATTGAAGTAGCAGTTACTGTTGCGCAAATTATAGAAGGAGCAGCTGTAATAGGATTTACCGTAACAGTTACACTATTTGACAAATTACACGTAGTGGTGGTTGTAAATGAAATGTCATCAATTGCAAAATCATTCCCGCTAGCTATAATAACTCTATCATACATAGAAATTTGAGCAACAGTACTAACCCCAGAATTCCAAAGAAATGTTCTAGGAACCCAATTACAAACTCCAACCGGAGTGAAAGGTGGAGCAAGCGAAACGCCATTAATAACAACATCAATACTCGCAGGATTTAGATTAGATACGCTCTGAACATAATAAGTAAAAGTATAATTCTGACCTGCAGTAACAGGAATTGTTTGAGACCAAAATTTATCATTCCCACCATTAAAAGTTGATGCTTCAACAACCATCATATTACCAGCACCCGAATTACCTGAACAAGGTGAAAATCCAGCAAACCAAGTGCTTGCATTTGTAGTAATTCCGTAGGTACGTGGCACTGCAATAGGAGCAACTGCTAAATATTGATAATCGCTAATAAACCCAATATTACCCTGAGAAAAATTACCATTAAAAACTAAATTTCTTGCAGTTGTTGGAGTTGAAGTTGCCGTATACGTTGTTGTTTGTGTAGGGCTAACAGTTGGTGAAGCGCTATTAGGTGTTGTTAAAGAGGCATCTGCAGGTGAAGCCGTCCAGTTATATGGAGCCGAACCACCACTTGCAGATAATGTTGTTGAACTTCCGAGACATATAGCTGTTGGAGAATTTAAAGTTAAATTAGGAGATTGACCAATTATTACACCTGTTAAAATTGTGGTCGTTGAGGGTGAATTACTATCTGTTACTGAAATTGAGTAAGTGCCTGGAGCCAATCCTAAAAAAAGCCCTGTTGCGTTCGTTGCAGATGCTGCTCCTGAAATGGAATAGGAAACATAAGGCGGAACTCCTCCCTGACCATAAATATTAATTGATGCATTATTCATTAATGGACAAGATGGTAGTACAATAGAATAATTAACAGCTAAAGGTATTGCTGGTGTCAAAACTGACAAATTATTCATAGTAGAACCTTTATTTACAGATAGATTTTGGGCTGATAAACTAAATGAAAATAAGATTATTACTATCTTAAGAAAGCGTTTTAAATATAGTTTTGTAATCATGGTTAGCTATTATTTGGGTGTGGCAATTTACTACTATTTAGTAAAACATCACACGTTATCTTTATATTTTACAATTTTTAAAAAAGAATAAAAAAGCATTCTTATTAAGAATCAAAATTGATAAATACTCCCCAATCATAAATAACTAAACGTCAAACTTTTAATAAAATTATTAACAATTGCACGATTTACATCAATTGCACTTTCTTATTCAAATTGTTTAAAAAAAAATGCGTACAATTGTAGAACTAATATTTAAAAATACACATCATGGGATTAGGAAATTTTTTTAAAAATTTGTTTGGTTCAACAAAAGAAAATGTTGATCAATTGGCAGATAAAGCAGAAGGTTTTGTCGAAGAAGCAATTGAAAAAGTAAAAGAAGTTGCAGCTCCATTAGTGGATAAAGCGGAGAATATTGCCGAAGCAGCTAAAGAAAAAGTTAACCAATACGCTCCAGCAGCAAGCGAAGCTATAGAAAGTGCAATTGAAACTGTAAAAGAAAAAGCAGGAGAATTTGCAGATAAAGCAGAAGAAATGGTCGGAAATGCTGCTGAAGCAATTAAAGAAAAAGTAAACGCTTTTACTAATGATGCGTCAGAAACTGCTTCAGAAGCTGAAAAAGAAACTCCAAATAAAGTAGAAGAAGACGCCGATTAATTCAGAAAAAATATATCTTTGCATCAATAAATCACGCTCTTTTGCGTGATTTTTTTAGTTACTAAATCATGAATCTACTGTTAGAAATAAATTCTTTAACCGAGTATCTGAAAAAATTTTCGGAAATTATTATTGATTATTCTCCAAAACTGATAACGGCATTATTTGTACTTTTCATCGGATTGTACACGATTCGTATCATCAATAGAGTAGTAAGAAAAATAATGCTAAAACGAGAACTCGACGCAACATTGTCAAAATTCTTAGCCGATATTTTACTTTGGATATTGCGAATGTTACTTTTTGTGACCTTTATTTCAAAATTAGGTATAGAAACATCTTCATTTGTTGCCATTCTTGGTGCTGTTGGTTTGGCAATCGGATTGGCATTACAAGGTTCACTTTCCAATTTTGCGGGAGGAATATTGATTATTCTTTTTAAACCTTTTCGTGTTGGAGACACCATTGAAGCTCAAAATGCAATTGGAAAAGTAATAGAAATCCAAATTTTTGTTACCAAATTAATTACTGTAAACAACCAAACGATATTTATTCCGAATGGGATATTGTCCAATGGTGTTATTATTAATTATTCTGTTGAAGGCAAACGCAGAGCCGATTTGGTTTTTTCATTGTCGTATGAAACCAATATAAAAGAAGCAAAAAACATTGTTTTAAAGGTGATGCAATCGCATCCGAAAGTGCTAAAAAATCCGGAACCAACTATCGCCGTTAAAGAATTAACGAATAGTGCTATTCATATCGCGGTTCGTCCGTGGATAAAAAATGAAGATTTTATACTTGTTTCTTCCGATATAATAGAAAATTGCAAATTGGCTTTTGATGAAGCAAAAATTAGCTTGCAACCCATCGCAAAAGAAGTTCCTAAATAGTTTTTTTCGAAGTGATGAAAAAATCCTTTAAATAATAAGGTTCAAAATAAGCAACGTCTTCAAAGTCTTGATTTTGATATTTTTTATACGACAAAATACTCATTTCATTTGCTGACGGAAAAACAACAGTATCGTAAAAAATAAAATTGGAATTGGTTAAAAGACTTTTCGCTTTTTCACTACTATCACCAATAAAATGGAGCGTTTCATTGTAAGAAGCAAAACTTTCTTCGGTTAAAATTTCAGCTTGAACCTCTCTAATTTTTTCGGCATCCGAATTAAAAATGGCACTATATACTTCCATTCTTCGTGCATCAATCATCGGAATAATCAATCCGTTTTCTACTTTGATTTGATGCGCCAAAATTGTTAATGTATCGATAGCAATTAATGGAATCCCCAAAGCATAACACAATCCTTTAGCGGAAGAAACGCCAATTCTAAGTCCGGTGTAAGAACCCGGACCTTTACTTATTGCAATCGCATGTAAATCTTGAAAAGTAATATTCGCCTCTTTTATAATTTCTTCTATAAAAACATGCAATAGTTCAGCGTGTGAATAACCTTGTTCTGATAGCTCTTTGCAAAAAACAGTTTTCCCGTCCTTTGCCAATGCAACTGAACAGTTTTTTGTAGCCGTTTCAATATTGAGAATATAAGACAAACTTTGAATTTATGAATTAGTACAACTTAATTTTTCTTCTCTGTATCTTTACTTTTCGATTCAGCAATTATCACTTTATCACCCGAGTTTAAGTCTTTAGAAACCGTTGTATAAGGTCCAATAATAATTACGTCACCTTTCTTTATTCCAGAAATTACTTCAATATTAGTATTGTCTTGAATTCCGGTTTTTACAATTCTAATTTTTGCTTTATTTCCTTCTTTTACAAAGACACATTCGAATTTTTTATCGGTTTTCGCCACCACTTTTTTATCGTCTGGCTTTTCATCTTTCACTTCATACCTATTCGTAGCAACTGTATCCGCTTTCATAACAATGGCACTAATGGGTACACCAATAACTTTTTCTTTTCGTGTTGTAATAATATCAACAGTAGCCGTCATTCCTGGTCTGAATGGTGAATACGTAATTGGTTTTCCTTCTAATAAATCCATGTAGGATTCTTTTAGAATTCTAATTTTTACTTTAAAATTAGTTACTTGATCGGCAGATGTAGCAGCACTTGCCGAGTTAGAAATACTCGTAACAATTCCTTTAAATTCTTTTTTCAAATACGCGTCAACTTCAACATTAGCCGAATCTCCTACGTTTATTTTAACAATATCATTTTCATTTACATCTACTTCTACTTCCATGTTGTTGAGATTTGCCACACGAAGAATTTCGGTTCCCGTCATTTGTTGTGTTCCCAATACTCGCTCACCTAACTCGACATTTAACATCGAAATGGTTCCGTCGGCTGGAGCATAAATCGTAGTTCTTCCTAAATTATCCCGCGCTTCTTTTACTGTTGCACCAGCACTTTGTACATTGTAATACGACGATTGTTTATTGGCTTGCGCTACTTCAAAAGACGCTACTGCTTTGTCCCAATCGGATTTAGAAATAATCCCTTTTTCATACAATGTTTTGCTTCTGTCGTAATTGGATTTTGCTTCTTTAAATGAAGCATCGGCTTGACTTAAACCCGATTTTGATGCCGATAAATTGGAAACGGTTCTATTATAACCAGAAGTATATAAATCGGGATTTATTTTCACCAGCAATTGGCCTTTTTTCACCACTTGTCCTTCTTTTACAGGCAAGGCAATAATTTCTCCTGAGACTTCTGATGAGATTTTAACTTCAATTTCGGGTTGGATTTTACCTGTTGCCGAAACGGTTTCAATGATAGTAATTTCATCTGCTTTAGCGATTTCAATTTCGGTTCCTTTGTCTTTGTTTCCGATAACTCCAGCTTTTGAAAGGACAATTAAAAGTATTACCAGTCCTAAAACTGATCCTAATAAAATATAAATTTTCTTCTTTGACATGATGCTATTGTTTTTGTGTGATTGGAATTCCGAAATAAAATTCCACTATTTTAATTTTAAAAATGTAGTCGTATTTGGTTCTCAAAACTTCCGATTGCGCATTGTTAAACAACGTTTGCGCTTGATTAAATTCGAACGTATTCATCATTCCAACGGTAAACTTTTCTTTTGCGTAATTAAATGCTTCTTGACGAGCTGCTAATGCAGAAGAAGCCGATTCATAACTGTTTAAAGCACCTTTAGCATCTGTAATGGCATTGTAAACACTTCGTTCCAAATCCAATTCGGCTTGTTGCATAGAAATCTGAGAACGCTCTAAAGCAATTTTAGATCGTGTCACATTATTTCGTGCTGCGAATCCATTAAAAATCGGAATGTTCAATTGCAGTCCATATGAATGTCCTTTATTGTCACTAAATTGATCCATAAGAGAATTAGGATTTCCTAAAACTGGAGAAAAATTAGGTTGAATAACATTATCTCCTGAACCTTGTACTTGTCCGATAATTGAAGTCGGATTTGCAGCATCCAATTCATATCCAACAACTCTATCCGAATAACTTGCTCTTGTACTAAAATTATAAAATCCACTTAATGTTGGTTGGTATGTCCCTTTGGAGATTTTTACATCGCGTTCTGCAATTTCAAGATTGGTTTTTGCGATTTTAAGTTCTACTCTTTCCTCTTTTGCTTTTGCTAAAATGGCTTCTGGTGTTTGAACTGAAACCGGACTCTCATTCACATTATATACCGTTTCAGCTATATCGAAATTTTGAAAATCTTCAATTTGTAATAACTGTGATAAACTCAATTTAGATAAAAACAACGCGTTTTCTGCCGCTACAAGTCGCTGTTTATCGGAAGCAATTGTAGCTTTAACATCTAATAAATCGCCTTTCGGAATAGAACCAACATTTACAAATTCTTCTGTTCGCTTTAATTGTTTTTCATCAAAAGCCAATTGTTCTTTTTGCACTTTGATGTTTTCTTTGTTGAATAAAATCTGCAAAAAAGCAGAAGCTACATTTAAGGAAACATCATCTTTCATTTTATCCAATTGGTATTGAGAAGCAACTTTTGAAAGATTGGCTCTTCGCAAACGATTATGATTTTGCAATCCGTTGTAAATATCCACACTCGAATTCAACCCAGCAGAAGTAAACTGTGTAGTTTGATTTTCTAATAATCCTGTTGTGATATTTTGATTTAAACCGATATTCCAAG
Organism: Flavobacteriales bacterium; assembly: GCA_043772885.1. GTDB lineage: Bacteria > Bacteroidota > Bacteroidia > Flavobacteriales > Flavobacteriaceae > Flavobacterium. The sequence continues at coordinate 10,477 of JAYVFV010000080.1, read as the reverse complement.
AATGAGAAGCACTAGCATTTGCAGTTGGTAAAAAATTGCCAATTGCTGCTTTTTTCTCAACAGCAGAAGTTTTAATATCAAGTTCAATCTGTTTGATTGATATATTGTTTTTGATAGCATAATCGACACATTCTTCCAACGTCCAATTTTTAGATTGTGCTACTACCGTAACTCTAGGAATTAGTAGTAAAAGTAAAAACAATAAAAAATTTATTTTCTTCATGAATTTTATTTCAAAAAATGAAAGTATTTTTGATTTACACATTTAAGGTAAATTAATTCAACAACTTTAAATTAACATTTCAATCAGACGTAAATTTCATTTTTTTGTTACATTCACATCGAAAAAAAATAAAAACACAACAGCACTTTTACCCTCTTTTAATAATGAAAATAGTATTTAAGTTTTTAATTTATAGTTTTATGTTGGTTTTTTTGTTTAGCTGTTCCAGTTCTCAAAAAATAGCCGCTTTAAAACCCGAACCTTCATTAGATGCTCCTTTAGCTTATAAAACAACTACGTCTTTTGTTAATATGCCGATGGAAATTACTTTGAAAGAAATTGAAAATCAATTAAATAAATCGTTAAACGGATTAATTTATGAGGACACCAATTTAAATAACGATAAAACAGAAATGAAAATCTGGAAAACAGGCACTATAAAACTCATCGAAAAAGACGGCAAAATTCAATCAATATTACCGCTAAAAATTTGGTCAAAGTTCAAATACGGAACCGATTTTATGGGTTTGAACGATACGCGTGAAATTGACCTTAACGGAACAATAACATTACTTAGCGATGTAAAATTATCCAATTGGAAAATGAATACGGCTTCGAAAATGGAAGATTTTGAATGGAGCGAGAGTCCGACTATTTTAGTAGCCGGAAAAAAAATTCCGATTACGTATATTATAAATCCGACCCTCTCCATATTCAAATCGAAAGTGGCAAAAAAAATTGATGATGCAATAGAAAGTTCGTGCGATTTTAAACCTTATGTTTTAGATGTATTGGAAAAAATGAGTGCGCCGTTATTAACAAGTGACCTATATGAAGCTTGGTTTAAAATGATGCCAATTGAAATGTATGTTACTGATGCGGTCTTACAAAAGAATAAAATTGTTATGGATTTAGGTTTGAAATGCAGCATGCAAACGATGGTTGGACAGGAACCAAAAAACAACTTTAACAGAGATGCAATTATATTCAAGGCCGTGACAAAAATACCGGATAAAACGACGGCGAGTATTGCAGCAATATCCACTTTCGAAAGTGCTTCACGAATCATTACAAAGAATTTTCAGGGAAAAGAATTCGCTTCTGGAAGTCGGAAAATTATCGTCCAAAAAGTAGATTTATGGGCAAAAGACAGCAAAATGATTATTGCTTTGGATATGATTGGAAGTATCGATGGGACGATTTATTTAAGCGGAATTCCGAATTATAATTCAGTAACAAAAGAAATTTATTTCGACCAAATGGATTATGTTTTAAACTCAAAAGGAGTATTAACACGAACGGCAAACTGGCTTTTACAAGGAACTATTTTAAGGAAGATTCAAGAAAGTTGTCGCTATTCTATAAAAGAAAATTTAGAGGAAGGAAAGAAAAATTTACTTCCGTATCTCAACAATTATTCGCCGATGAAAGGCGTTTTTGTTAACGGTACCATGAATGATTTTGAATTTGAAAAAGTAGAAGTTAACAATACCGCGATTATTGCTTTTATCACAGCAACTGGAAAAATGAATGTAAAGATTGATGGAATGGAGTAAAGCAGTGCTCAGTGTTCAGTTGTCAGAAAAACCTAACTCTTTTTTTTACTAAACATTCGATACACAAAAAAACCAGCAATCCCAACTAAGATATAAGGAATCGCCATTAAGTAAACTATTCCGTCGTTTACCGCTTCGGCTTTTACGGTGTTGCCTTCGCTTTCGAGAGCAGCACGACACATGGCGCATTGGGAGTAGGAGGCAATAGGCAAAAGGCAAAAGGCAATAAGCAGTAAGAGAGTTCCTTTACTTTGTACTTCCCACTTCTCACTTCTAACTTTACTTAACATAATAAGGCGAAATCATCAAATAAACCACAACGCCAGTAACAGCAACGTATAACCACAAAGGAAATGTGATTTTTGCTATTTTTTTATGTGCATCAAATCGTTCTGCTAAAGCTCTAACATAGGTAATTAACACCAGTGGAATTATTACAATCGATAATAAAATGTGTGTTGCTAAAATAAAATAATAAATGTATTTAATGGTTCCTTCACCGCCATAATTAGTGCGTTCTGTTGTCATGTGATACGCGACATACATTACTAAAAATACTACCGAACAAGCAATTGCAGAAGTCATTAATCGCTCGTGTAATTTTCTTTTTCCGTTTTTTATGGCAATTACTGCTACAACTAATAAAATAGCTGTGATACCATTAATAGTGGCATAAATTGGCGGCAAATAAGGCATCGGTTCTACGTCAACGCCTAAATCTTTTAGTTTTACACTGAATAGTATTGCGACAACTGTTGGAATTAAAATGGAGACTGCAATAATTGCTTTATTGAACTTTTTATCGACTGTAGTATTTTCCATTTATTCTTCTAATAATAATTTAATATCTTCTTTTATAGCGTTTACGCCTTCTTTCTCCAATCCGTCATAATACATAATTGGGTTTCCTAGTTCATCTTTTCTGCATCGGATGTTTCCTTTTTTATCAATCAAAGCAAAAAGTCCCGAGTGTTCAAATCCGCCATCCACTTTACTATTTTCACCTGCAAAGATATTGAATCCTTTATTGGCAATGTCATAAATATATTTTTTATCACCCGTTAAAAAATGCCAGTTGACTGAATTAGCTCCTAGATCTTTTGCGTGTTTTTTTAATATTTCTGGCGTATCATTATGTGGATTAATGGTAATAGAGGCAATTCCGAAATTAGGATTTCCAAAAAACTCATTTTGAATCGAAATCATGTTTCTATTCATTATCGGACAAATCGAGGGGCAAGTGGAAAAGAAAAATTCTAAAACATATACTTTCCCGTTATAAGCTGTATTGGAGATTTTTTTATTATTTTGATCCGTCAACTCAAATTTTGGAGCAGCACCAATTACCACTAAATCATTTCCGTTAAGTTTATCAATTATTCTAGGAATAGCATAGATTCCAAAAATCAAAATAATAAAAGAAATTCCGATGTACGATTTATTTTTCATTTTGATTTGATGCTGTTTTTATTGTAAACATTGTTTTGTTTTAATGCCAAACGGTATTCTGCCAAGATAATTTTTACATCATCGGTCATTTCGTTATGCAGTTCAGAAACTAAAGTCGTACTATAACCTTCTCTGTATTCGGCATCTCCCTTTTTAACTTTCCCTTTTCTTCCTCTTAAATTTCGTGCTTTATCAATAATAAAAACGGAAGATGTTCCTAGATTTGCATCTAGTTTTGTTTTCAATTTTAGACTTTGATAAAACTTTGTAATTTCCTCAGGTGAAGCAAAAACATAATGCCAGCGCGATAAATCAGATATTTTATCAATTTTGCTTTTAAATTCTTCGGTTTGCTCTTCAGTTCCAATGGGCGCAATAAAGACAATTTGAAAATCTTTAAACTCGCTGTATTTTTCGTAAATTTTTTGATTGAGATTAAAGAAATTTCCTTTTTTAGCATCGATGTCGGTCCCTGTAAATCCTAAAATGGTTATTTTATTTGACAGTTGAATTGTTTGATTATCGGCTGTTTTCCAATTATCGAATTCGGGAATCGTTTTAGTAATAATTGGCAATCTAGTAAAGCCATTAACTCCAGACGCAAAAAATAAATAAGCAACAATCGGAAAAATAAATAGAAAGAAAAGGACAAAATTCTTTTTCATTTGAAGTGATAATTTTAACTACGTTCGATTTGGCCAAAAAGGCCTCGGGTGAATTGCAAAAATAAAAAATCCCGTCTGGTTTACACAACAAGACGGGACTTTTTTGAACTACTAAAGTGTTAAAAATTCCATTTAATGGTTGAATTTTTAAATACACCAAATATATAATGTGCTTCTGTTAATAATATAAATACTAAGTACAAAACCAAGAAGATAACCGTCCAAACAACTGATCTTCTTAAAACGCTTGTTTCCGCTTCCATGTGCATGAAAGCCCAAACAATATAATACGCTTTAACTAAAGTCAAAATAATGAATATCCAATTTAATAGATTCATTCCTATGAAATTGGTCATGTGCAATGATTCTGGCTTAATTATTCCGAGGAAAACCTCAACAATAGTTACCGCTGAAAGAAAGAAAAAAACTTTCCAAATTCTACCTGTATTAGAAACGTGCTCTGCGTGTGACATAATAATAAACTATAAAATTAAACTAAATAGAAGAATGTAAATACGAAAACCCAAACCAAATCGACAAAGTGCCAATACAATCCAACTTTTTCTACCATTTCATAACTTCTTCGCTTTTCATACGTTCCGATAAGGATATTGATGAAGATAATTACATTGATGATAACTCCCGAAAACACGTGAAATCCGTGAAAACCTGTGATAAAGAAAAAGAAATCGGCAAATAGTTTACTACCGTATTCGTTTCTTGTAAGATTAGCTCCTTCAACAACTAGATGCGCATTCGCCATCATAATATCCGATTCGGCTCTGGTTAAAACTGTTTTGTGTTTAGAATGAAATTCTTTGTCATTTAAAGTTGGATGCGCTCCTACTGAATGCGGTGCTGTTTCTTTACTATAGATAACTTCGGTTCTTACTAATAAATCGGGATGTGTTTTAAATCCTTCTTGAATTTCGGCAACCGAATACGTTGGTAAACTGCCTTCGCTATTAAACCAAGTAGCGTTGCTTCTTTTTAATTCCGTTCTATCTTCATGCAACGTAGCTGCAAAATCTTCTAATTTTACTCTTTTCCCTTTGGCATCAACAAATTGAAGAATACTTCCTCCTTTTGTTTCGATAGCACCGTATTCGCCTTTAATGAAATTTTTCCATTCCCAAGCTTGTGAACCAACGAATATTAAACCTCCGATAATGGTTAAGAACATGTAGAAAGCGACTTTTCCTTTTTTCATGTGATGACCTGCATCAACAGCTAATACCATTGTTACAGAAGAAAAAATCAAAATAAATGTCATCAAAGCCACATAGTACATTGGCAAGTTCTGACCATGGGCAAACGGAAAGTGCGTAAACACTTCATCGGCTAAAGGCCATGTTTCAATAAATTTAAACCTAGAAAAACCATACGCTGCTAAAAATCCTGAAAAGGTCAAAGCATCAGAAATGATGAAAAACCACATCATTAATTTTCCATAACTGGCTCCTAATGGCTCGTTTCCGCCATCCCAAGTTTTTCCGTCTGAAGTTCCATTTGTAACTGTCGATCCCATAAAAAGTAATAGTTAAAAAGTTCCCAAATTTACATTTTTTTCTTATTTAAAGAAATATAAAAATAAAAACAAATAAATCCACAAGAAATCAAGGAAGTGCCAATACATTGCACCGAGCTCAATACCAAGGAATTGACTTGAATTGTACTTTTGTTTAAAATGATTATAAATTATAATTAATAGTGAAATAATTCCGCCTGTAAGGTGTGCAAGGTGAGCTAGCACTACGAGATATAAAAAAGTCGCAGTGATATTGCTTTGCGGTCCGGTTAAATAATTCCCTTCGGCTACCATTTGATTGAACCCTTGAAACTGAAAAAATACAAACGCAAATGCTAAAAACAAAGTGGTTAAAAGTAAGATTGTTGTTGTTTTTCTATCGTCTTTTTGGATTGCTTTTTTAGCAAAATGAAAGCTAATACTACACAACATTATAGCCACTAAACTTATAAAAAAAGCAGATGGCATGTGAAAATCTTTTGCCCAATCGGCGCGTTTACTACTTACAATAAAGGCACTTGTCAATCCGGCAAACATCATGGTCATACTAATCATTCCAAAAAGCAACAATAATTTGTAAGAGCGATTGGATCGTGCTTTATGTTCTTCGGCAGTCATTGTCATAATTATCGTAAAAATTTATCTGTTATGTATATAATTTGCAGCAAAGTTATATAAAAAACACTAGTTAACATTAATGATTTAGCTGCTTTTGCCGTTCGGTTTTGGTATAATCTTATGGCATAAAACAACATCCATAAGCCAAGCAAAAATACAACAATTGCTGCAACTGGTGAAATAAATAATTGCCCTGTATATCCTAAACTTGGAAGTAATGAAGCAACGATTAACCAAACGGTATATAAAATAATTTGCATGGCTGTTGATTTGTCTTTTTTGCCCGTTGGCAACATATAAAAACCACCTTTTTCGTAGTCTTCATATAAGAACCAACCGATTGCCCAAAAGTGTGGAAATTGCCAGAAAAATTGAATTAAAAACAACGTTCCCGCTTCGATTCCGAAGTTGCCCGTTGCCGCAACCCAACCCAACATAAATGGAATGGCTCCCGGAAAAGCACCAACAAAAACCGCTAAAGGTGTTTTTGTTTTTAATGGTGTATACAAACTCGTGTAAAGAAAAATAGATATCGCTCCGAACATCGCTGTTTTGGGATTGATGAGATACAATAACACAATTCCGATTACAGTTAATACACTTGCAATAAGTAAAGCGGTGTTGGAAGTCATTCTTCCTGCAGGAACGGGACGGTTTTTGGTTCTGTCCATCAACGCATCCAAATCTTTTTCGATGACTTGATTGAACGCATTGGAAGCACCAACCATGCAATAACCTCCGATAGAAAGCATTGCTAAAGTAGTCCAGCTAAACGGATGCTCGCTATCAAAACCCAACAAATAACCAGCAATGGAAGAAAACAAAACACTAACAGCCAATCCTGCTTTAGTGATTTCTTTAAAATCTTGAAAAATAGATTTAAATGTAACTTTATTTGAAGTACTCAATTCCAATTTGGTTGTTTTGAAAAACTGGTGCAAAAGTAGTCTATCAAAAAGGAATTGACAAAAAAGTAATGATAAAAAATTAGTAGAAATTTAAGAAGCGAATGGCTTGGGCTTTTTTGGTTTCCATTTTCCCGCTTTTCGTCACGCGCGGCGTTTTCTTCAATCGGGGCTAGTTAGTGATTGTATTTTGCAAAGTTATCGCTGTATAAAAACAACGATAGCGCGGATTTACAATCCGTGCTTGTAACCTATTTAAAATCTTTTTTAAAAAAAATATATTTTTGTGGGCACGGAATACAATTCCGCGCTATCGGGTAAGACCAACTCGGCAAAGAGTTCTTATGAGAAGCCCACAAACGTCTCTCTACTTTGCAGAATTTTTCATATAACTGCTTTTATTTTTTACACAGAGCACACGGAGAATTTTCACAGAGATTCACGGAGTTTTATTAATAACTAACTCCACAAAAGTCTCCAGACTTTGAGCAGCGGAGCGCGGAATGCAATTCCGCGCTATCTACTTACAAGCAGATACGACTTATAGAGCAGACAAAAGAAGGTAACTAAAACCATTGTAAACATAAAGACTTTTATCTTAAAACGATAGATGCTGATATCCATATTATCCTGACTTCTTTCCTTGTCTTTTTTTTGCATCGAAAAAAAGACATAACTACTAAATGCAAAAAACAAAATACATCCTATAAACTCTTCATTCATTTTTCAAAATGCAACGATATTAATAATCAAAATACCAATTAAAAATATCACATCGCAATCCGACAGAAAACCAAGTGGTACTTTCTTTAAAATGCAATGCGGTATCTTGTGTAGGATCGAAATTTCGATAAATGACGCTGGCAAATAATTTCATATTCGTTGCTGGATTTACCAAATAGCCCGCTTGAAAATCGGCGATAAAAACGTTGGTTTTATTTCCTTGTCCGACGGTAACTCCTGTGTCAGCATAACGTTCGTCATCGTAATTTCGGTAGATGTTACTTCCGTAATTCGAGTTCGCACCTGAATCGGAAAAATCTAATCCGCGTTGTCCCACTGTGATTTTAGCATCGGCAAAATAACGTCCGTTGTGGTAACGGGCAATTCCGACAAACTCTCTAAAATTTCCTCCCCATTGGTGTCCCAAACTTTGATTGTTGTGTCCGTAATTGGTTAATACATTGCTGTGCGCATAAACATACGGACGAACGTGATTGTACTCTACTTGAACCAGTAAATTTTTTAGTGTAAATGCGTTGAAATATTTTACTCCCAATTGGTAACCAAATTTGTTTTTCCAACTTTTTTCTCCGCCTTTTATATCGCCAAGTGAGAATTCATCGAGTAAAAATTGACCATATAAATTAAATTGGTTGTTCCATTTGTATTTGGAAGTGATGCCTAAAAGTGCATTTCCGCTTTTAGAAGACGATGCAAATTCGACCGTGCGATAAAAGATAATCGGATTTACAAAACTAAAATCGAAAGCACGATTGTTTTGGTTGCTCCACACCACCGATTCGAAAAAAGCGATATTCAATCGTTTGGACGCATTCCAACTTAAATAATGACTTGCTGCGTATTTTGTGGCATAAGTTCCGTCGAGGGTTGCATCGGGTCTAACGTCTTTGAGCCAAGTGTAAATGTTGGTGTATTTTATTTTCCAGAATTTGGTGTTGATTTTAAAATACGGATACGGACTTGTACCATCTCCCAACAATAAAGAGCGGTAACCGTCGCCAATAAAATTTCTTCCATAACCGAGTTGCAAATCGAAGAACTTGCTTGGTGCAAAAGTCAAATTGGCTTCTGCTAAGGGAAAATCGTAGGCGTCAGTTTTGAATTCTTTTGCAATTCCGATTCCTGGAATAATGGCTGGATTTCCACCTGATGGTTTTATCGATTCGGCATAGCGGTTGAAATAATCGGCGAAACGTCCTTGACTTTCGAAAATAGTGGTGGTAAAATTAATTTGAGAACCCAGACCGCCTCTAATTTGCAATCCACGTGTATTTATATAGGTGTAATCGGAAACACTCGGACTGCTTTTTCCAATTTGCAAATCGAAAATTGGATTCATGGTAAACCAATAATCCTCCCCTTGAATAGCAACCGTGTTTTCATTTAACAATTTTCTTCCCCACCATGACTTTTTGTTTTTCATCAATTTGGCGTTGGCTTCCGATAAGTTGTAGTATTTATTCACTTCGGCATAGGTAAATGGTTTGGAAGCCGTGTGATTATTTGTCCCAACTTGATTCATCGCAGCATCAAAATGTGCGTAATAACTGTGCGACAATGGAATATTAAGATTACTTTCGAACTGTGGGTTTTGGAATTTCTTATAACTAATAGCAACCGCATCGTATTCAGTCAGCTCTTTATTTTTGTTATTTGGATTGGATTTACCAGCAGTTGCTATCGGATTAATAGCGTCGCTTTCCATTTTAATTTCGGCTGGATTTTGCAATGGGATGGCAATTCTGATAGTGTATTTTGAATACGTTGGTTTACCGTTATAAGTTGCTGGTTTTATTTTAGGAAACTTGGCAAAAACTCTTTTGCTTTCTTTTATTAAATCGTCTTGTATAGCATCGATATATTGGATTTTAAAACTTCCATTTTCATCGACTTCAAAAAGTATTTTAACTATTGTTTTTGGATTTTTTAAATTTGCTGGCACTTGAAAATTTTGAAATACAAACGTTTGTACTTCGTTATAAAAACAACTTTCTAATTCTTCTTTTGCTTGTTTGTTTTCACAATTCGGAAAAATTGGAAATTGCTCGCTATACGTATCTTGCCCAAATGTTAGATACGAATAAAAAATAAAAAATAGGAAGAGGATATTTTTAAACATTATAATAGAATAAAATTGATATTCTTTTTTACAGCAACTATTTATGGTAAAAATAAAAAAAATCCCACCAATGTGGGATTTAAATTTTTCTTTTATTTAAAAAGATTTTATTTATAAAAAGGAATCCTAAAAAAGCACCTAAGGAATTGGCTAAAACATCGTTAAAATTGGCGCTTCGAGTAGCTGTAAAATATTGTAGTAATTCCATTAAAATGCCATAACAAATGGCAATACACAAAATTGCTATTGCTGTTTTTTTGGTATAATTGCTTGTGTTTTTATACAAACTCCACAGCACTACAAATCCAAAATACAATACAACATGCACAATTTTGTCTTTATTGGGAATAGGAATAGTACTTCCAAAACTTCCTACTTTTACTAAACTCAGGAAGGTAATAAGTACAGTCCAAGATATGGCAAAAAAAAACAAAGTTGACTTATTAAGCACCAATTAAATCGCCGTAAGCTTTAGCATCAAGCAGTTCCTCACATTGTGCCATGTCGTAAATTTTTATTTTTATCATCCAACCTGCACCATAAGGATCGGCATTAACACTTTCTGGATTGCTTTCTAAATCGCCATTAAATTCTATGATTTCACCTGATAATGGCAAGAATAAATCGGATACTGTTTTTACGGCTTCTACGGTTCCGAAGACTTCATCTT
>JAYVFV010000079.1:0-50734 GCA_043772885.1 Flavobacteriales bacterium | reverse complement strand
TAAAAAATTCCTCTGCTATAAACATTCAAAATAGTCGCTTTGCAAATGCCGCAGGGCGGGGTTCTTTACTAGGTTCTACTTTGCCACAAGGTAGTGGTAGTTGTATTACGGTTGAAAATTCTTTTGTAAATATTGAAAATAATCACACACTAGTATCGGAAATTAATAGTTTATTAAATCCAGATGATCGGGAAAAATTTATTTTAGGAATAGGTAATACTAATACGATAAACGCAAGAAATAATTCTTTTCAAGATATACGATTAAGCGAATCTTATGGTATAACTCAAGAAGTAACTATACAAAATGTTGACACTAATTATTATCCCACAAACTTCACTATTCCAGGAATAAATACAGATGGGAAAAAGGCTGTTTTAGTTACAGCTCCAACAATAAATCAAATTTTCAGAATTAATTCTACTATTGCGGCAGGAGAAACTATCTCAATTAGAGCACATCAAGGAACAATAACATTTTGGTCTTGGAATCCAGCAGGAGAAACTACTGGAAAAAACATTTATATGAATGGTCGAAACTCATTAACATTAACTAATGGTCAAATCGCTACATTTATCAAATTAGATGGAGCAAATGGTAATGAAAAATGTGTTTATCAATTGCTTTCTGTAGATAAAGTTAATTCTACATCCAGTTTTAGTTTTACGGGAAGTACTATTGATAGCTCTAGTAATAGTTATATATATGTTACCTCAACAACACCTAATACAATTGTTAATCAATTTCAATCTAATTTGAACCCAGGGGAAACCCTAACTATAAAAGCAGCTAATACTATAAAATTTGATAGCTCTAAAAATTTAATTTTATCAACAGTAGGTTCAATTGTACTAGACCCTAATGAAACCGCAACATTTATGAGGACAGGATTGCCAATAACTTCAAACAGTATAAACTATACAGACAGTTGGCAATTAATATCAACCAATAGAGAAAACTTATTTTCATCGGGAACAACTACAACAATAGCAGGAAGCACTACAACGATATTAAAACCCGCTGGCACTTATAATATACCTTCAGCATCTGCCGTACCAATTGGAACCACCTATGTATTTAGAAATACATCAACTGGCACAGTAACAACATCAAACTTAATAATTAATACAATAATAGATTTTAATGCCTCAACAGCTACAGCTTTTACATTAACACCAACTATAGGGTCAATTTCAATTGTGTCAGACGGGATTAATTGGTATAGAATAAATTAATTTAAATACAATAAAAAACTATTTTTGCCATTAGATAAAATAAATGATAAACATAATAATTTAATGAAAATAATAATCACCGGTGGCGCAGGTTTTGTAGGTTCAACACTTTGGATAAAAGTAAAATAAAAGAATTGTTTGGAATTGAGGTTGTTGATTGGGAAGAGAGTTTACAAAAAACGAAGTCATAAAATATGGATATATCAGAATTTTCGAGATTAAATAACAAAAGTATTTATAGTAGACATCCTTGGGAGACGTCGAGAAAAAATGTACTTCACACCTTTTTAAAACAAGCAAATATAAAGTTTCCAATAGAGAGAATTGTTGATATTGGCAGCGGAGACGCCTATGTAATTCATACGTTGGTCGAGAAAAATTTAGCAAAAGAATATTATGCTATTGATACTGCTTATACTCCAGAAGTCATTGCTCAATTGAAAGAAAATAACCAAAACAGTAAAGTTATTTATGTTCAAAACTTAAAAGAATATCTTGATAAATTCCCTTCCGATAAACCAACATTGTATTTATGCATGGATGTATTAGAGCACTTGGAAGACGAGAAAGTAATTTTAGATGATTTGCACGTTAAAGAGAATAATTATTATTTTTTTGCGGTTCCTGCATTTCAGTCGGTGTTTTCCAGTCATGATGATTTATTAGGACATTACAGAAGATATACGCTTGAGCAGTTATCCAATTTATTAAGTAAAAATCAATTTAAAATAATAGATAAAGGATATTATTTCACAACTCTTTTACTTTTCAGAAAACTCGACAAACTATTAAAGAAAGACAAAAAAGCATCTATCGACAATTGGGAAGCAGGAAAATTTAAAACTTCGATTATCAACACTATGCTTAAAGTTGATTTTCTTTGTAGTTTAATGATAAAAAAAATCGGCATTATTGTTCCTGGACTTTCATGTTATTGCTTATGCAAAAAATAGCCTTCATAATACCTTGTTACAATGAGGAAAAAAGACTTCAGGTTTCTTCGTTACTTTATTTAATAGGAAACACCAGCGTTGATATTTATTTATCAAATGATGGAAGTAAAGATAGGACAATAGAAGTAATCACGGAATTTGCCGGTAAAAATCCAGAAAGATGTTTTGTTATTGACTTTAAGCAAAACGAGGGAAAAGCAGCCACGATTTATAAATCGGTTAATTTATTATTAGAAAAAAAACAGTATGATTATATTGGTTATTTTGATGCCGATTTTTCTACTCCTGAGTCAGAAACCAAGAGATTAATTACAGAAATTGAAAAAGGGGAAACCGAATTTTTAATTGGTTCAAGAATAAAATTATTAAATTCTGGAATAAAAAGAAAGTATTATCGTCATATTATAGGCAGAATAATTATTACAATAATTAACTTTAAATTTGAGCTTGGAATATACGATACGCAATGTGGCGCAAAATTTTTTTCAACCTCAATCTTAAAAAAGGCTTTTAATGAACCATTCAAAACTTCATGGCTTTTTGATGTTGAGATTTTTATCCGATTAAAAAAACTTGATTTATTAAAAACAGGAAAAGAAATCCCTATTTACAATTGGAAAGACGTTGATGGCTCAAAACTGGGCTGGAAAACAGGGTTTAAAATAATGAAAGAGTTATTCTTACTATGGAAAAGCTATTCATAAAAGACAATAAAAACAGAAAAGATTTAATCAATAATAAAAATAACAAATGAATAATGTAGTTAACAGATTGAAAAATTATTTGAAACCAATGAATATTGCAGTTTTTTTGATTGCTTTTTTGGGAGCCTACATCTTATTTCCTATTTATTTTGAAGCGACGATTTATCCGTTGCCATCATCGGATGAATTATGGAAATCACTTGATCCATCTTGGTTATTACAGATGAATTATGCAGTTAATAATAATTTTGTTTGGGGGAAAGACATAGCTTATACTTATGGTCCGCTTGCTTATTTATCAACAAAAGTCGGTTGGGGACAGAGCGCAATGAGCTTTTTGCTTTATGATTTCTTTATATCACTAAATTTTTTCTTGTTGCTATTTCTAACGTTGAAGGCAAGTAAAAATAAAATTGTTACAATTTTGCTTTTTACTGCGTTTATTATAGCTTTTCCTGTTTGGGTAGGGTCTGACAATGCTGTGGTATTGATGGGATTATTAATTTTTTGGATAAGAAAAAGTCTGGACGAACCAAAATGGTATTATTACATTTTTCAAACCTTGATTTTGTCGCTTATATTTTTCATTAAATTCAATACAGGATTGATTGCATTTCCACTTTTTATTTCAGGAATAACTTATAATTTAATAGTGGGATGGAAAAATAAAAAAACGATGCTAAAATTAATTACTGCATTAGTAGCACCTGTTGCTTTAATAAGCATTCTTGCAATCCCACTTAAAGTTAATTTAAGTCCATATATCTACTATGGAATTGAAATGGTTTCTGGATATAACGATATAATGTACATGGATCATGATTATGAAAACAGAAAATTAGCCCTTATTATAATTGCTTTATCCTCAATCGTATTAGTTTACAAAACCGTTATTGAAATAAAATCATTATTATTAAAAAATTTAACCATCTTATTTTTATTTGGCACAGGAATGTTTGTTTTATACAAACAGGGTTTTGTACGAGGAATGGAGGTTGATTTTTTTATATTTTCAATTTTAATAATTATATCAATTTATGATTTACATAGTCACAATTATAAAAAATATTCAGATATGCTAATTCTTGGCTGTGCTGCAATATCGCTTTATTTTGTAATGTATATAGAAAATGCTCAACCTAATATTGCTCAAAAATTGAATAAACTCTATTTTATACAGTATGGTAATTTTACAAAAGAATCGGGAATGCATCTATTTCCAAATAATAATCAGTTACCCGATTATGTTAAAAACAAGATTGGAAACCACACCATTGATGCATATCCTTGGAATTTACAGATGTTATGGGAAAATAAATTAAATTGCTCAACAAGACCAGCATTCCAATCCCACTCTACATATACTAAAGATTTAGAAGAATTAAATTTTGAACATTACAATTCATCAGAAAAAGCTCCAGAATTTGTGATATACGACTTTGCTTCCATAGATTCCAGATATGCGCTATTTGATGAACCAAAACTTAATCTCATTCTTACTAAAAATTATCATGTCGTAGAAGTATTTGATTTTGAAAAGCGAAAAGTCTTGCTTTTACAAAAGAATATAAATTTTCGTCCAATAAAACTAGAAAAAAGCAAAGAGTATGCAATGCTTATTAATTCGCCTTTGGTTGTAAAAAAAGACATCTATTATGAGGTCGAACTATATAATAATTTTAAAGGAAAATGGAACTCAATTATTGACCATGCACCCGAAATACTATTAGAAGTATATGGAAACAATCCCGAACCTTATAAATTCAGGACATCCAAAAACTTATTACAATCAGGATTATTTTGTGACAGTTATATTCCGGATACATCTGGTTTTGGTAATTATTTAATAAATAAAACGGATCTGTTAGAAAAGGCCAAATATTATAATTTCAGACCTTTAAACAACAAATATTTTTCCGAAAAAATTAAGATTACAGAATATAAAATAATACAATAAAGAATTAATACTTATACAAAAGTGTATATATTTTTGAAATTGAAAACAAGAACACGGAAAAACAAACGTGAAGATATTCAAACGATAATTCAGAATAAAAAAGGCAACCCAAAAATTGTTGTATATTTAAAAAAAACAATTATTTTTGTCAAAAATTTAAAAAACATGAAAACAAAAGTTATAGCCCTATTGGTTTTATTTACAACGTTATTGGTAGGATGTAAAAAAGAGAAGGCGGTTGATGACCTTGATGTTGTTAAATCAGAAGTAGTTGATAATGATTTTAAAGTTGTACTTGAAGTAGTAGCAAAAAAAAAGGATGATTTCGCACTTTTATATACCGTTGATGGAAGTATTAACTTTTATACAATACCAGTAGTTTGGCAAGGAGTTCCTGCAAGCGATGCCCCACAAGAGATAGCATTTGTAGTTCCAGGTCAAGTTGTACCTACCCAATTGAGATTTGATTTAGGAATGAAGCAAGATCAACCAGATATAGTGATAAAAAGCGTTAAATTACTTTATAAAGGAAAAACTTTCAAGGCGGAAGGAATAGATGTATTCAAATACTTTAGGGCTGATGAAAATCAGTGTAAAGTTGATATTCCGACAGGTACAGTTGTTGCTAATATGGAAGACGGAAAAAGAAAAACACCTTCATTATATCCTATTGAAGCTGAACTTGGAAAACAAATTGCGAATTTGGCCAAATAAATTCCTTAACAAGCAAAACAAAAAAGCCATAAGTTAAACAAATAACTTATGGCTTTTTTGTTTTATTTAATACTAAATCTTGTCAAATCACGTTAAAGTTTAATCTATTAAAATAAACAGAATGAAATTATGTAAAAAGCATAAAATAGCTACTATTTCACTTTTTTTTATAATTATAATTTCTTGCAGAAAACCTTCTGAAACGGCTAATTTCAAAATAAATTTAGATGTTATCATAACAAAAGACGATTCCATTCACACGTATTACACAACTGATGGAACTATTGATTTTAACGGAGAGAATTCCTTTTGGACTAAAGTAAAGGGGAGTAAAAAAAATCAAGAAATCACAATCAATTTTCCCAAAAATGTCCTTCCAAATCAATTTCGATTGGATATAGGAAATACGCTTTTACAGGATGATATAGTACTAAACAAGGTGGAACTGAAATATCAGAAAAAAAAATTGGTTTTAAAAGGAAAGAAAATTTATGAAATTTTGAGAGTAGATGTAAACAATACACTATTGGATAAAGACATCGGACTTTTAATCAGAAAAAACAAGAAAAACAATAATGGCCCATCATTATATCCTAATGGGGACTATTTAAGATTGCAATTAGAGAAGTTTAAAAACAAGCAGAATAATTAATCAAAAGTTCTTTATGCTAATAAAACTACTTGGCAAATTAAAAAGCAACCAATTTCTTAATCTATCCATATACGGATTTGGACAATTGTTTAATTTAGTAACTCCACTGCTTGTAATTCCGTATATTGTTTCTATTTGTGGCGAAGAAAATTTTGGAAAAAGTGCCGTAGGAATGGCGCTTTGTTTTTTTTTAATGGTTTTTATTGATTATGGTTCTGATTTAGTCGGAATAAGAGAAGTTTCAATACATCGCGACAATAAACCACAATTGGAATCTATTTTTTCAACCACAATGTTAGCGAAAGGATTTTTATTACTAATGGTGCTGTTAGTAATGACATTCTTAATTTGCTTCATCCCATTCTTTGCATTAGATAAAAAATTATTTCTACTTCAATTAACCGTTTTGGTTGGACAATTTTTAAATCCAACTTGGTTTTTACAAGGTGTTGAAAATGTAAAATGGATTACGATTTCTAATGTTGTTTCAAAAACAATTTATTTATCCTGTGTTTTTTTATTGATAAAAGTCGAGCAAGATTATGTTTACATCAATCTCTTTTGGGGATTAGGAATGATAATTTCTAACGGATTCTTTTTATATTTAATTATTAAAAAATATAAATTTACTTTCCGATCAACTAAAAGAAAAGAAATCGCCAGCTTTTTGAAGAGGGATTTTAACATATTTACTTCTCAAATGTTTTTCTCCATCCAAATGTTTTTCCCCGTTATTTTAATTAGTTATTTCGGAAACAATTTTATGGCTGGGCAATACAAAATCGTTGAACAAGTTATATTAATTTTCAAAACGTACCTTTTGTTATTTTTTAATTTTGTCTTTCCAAGAGTTTGTTATTTACTCGACAAAGATAAAGACAAAGGAATCTATAATTGGCAAATTTTTAATGGATTGAATTTTATCTTAATTTTTATATCCATGATTGTTATTTATTATTTCTCTTACGATATTGTTTCTTATTTTAATCCAACCAATAGATACGTTTTAAGTAATTTACTTCAAATTGCGGTTGTTTATCCAATTGTATTTGCTGTTTCAACACCTTTAAAACAATTGGTTTTAGCATGGAATTATAGAAAATTTTATGTAAAAATAACGTCTATCATAGTAATTTTAAATTGTCTTGCAATTATATTCTTAATGCCAATATTTAAGATTTATGGCGTATTTTATTCTTTAATTATTTCAGAAGTAATAATCATTTTATTTTACTTACTTTGTATCAGAAAAAAATTATTTGTTAAAAGCAAATTATAATTTTAATGTTAAAAAGAATTTTTCAATATTTTTTGCAAAAAGCAGGTAAGACGTATTCTATTGATGATAGAATTCCTAGTAGATTAATTTATTCAACTCTAGTTAAAAGAACTACAATGATGCTTCGAGGCTATTTTAAAGTATATAAAAAAGTTTTCATTGGCAGTAATTGTACCATATTAAATAAAAAAAATTTTCAGTTTGGTTCTAATGTTACCATTGAACACCACACCATTTTAGACGGTTATGCTTCAGAAAAAATAGTTTTTGGTGATAATGTGAAAATTGGCGCTTATTCCAATTTACTTTCAACAAGTCATTTTTCTAAATTTGGCAAAGGAATGAAAATCGGCAACAACTCAGCCATTGGCGATTTTACACACTTTGGAGCTCCAGGAGGAATAGAAATCGGAAATGATGTAATTATGGGTGCCTACATTTCTTTCCATTCAGAAAACCATAATTTTTCGGATACTTCAAAATTAATTAGAGAACAAGGAACAACTTCTATCGGTATTAAGCTTGGAAATAATATTTGGGTGGGAGCAAAAGTTACTTTTTTGGATGGATGTAGCGTTGGCGATAATTCAGTTGTAGCAGCAGGCGCAGTTGTAAATGGAGTGTACCCAAACAATTCCGTTATTGGTGGCGTTCCTGCTAAAATTATTAAAAAGATAGAATAAATGAAATTAACAATTCCGAGCAATTTTTTCTATCAATTTTTGTTTTTTCTAGCTGTATTTATTCCGTATTTAAATATTTTTGAATTAACAATAAGCGTATGGGTAATTTGTTTTTCATTGAGTATTACAAAAGGTTATTCAAGATCAATACTGAATTTGATACTTCCTTTTTTTCTAATTCTTTGCATCGCATTTTTTTTAATTTTCTTTCATGATTACCCGATATACTTCATTGTTAGGGATATAACTTATTTAATTAAACCCATTGTAGGACTATTACTTGGTTATCAACTATGTAAAAGAAATTTTCAAAACGCTTTTAATTTACTATTAACAACTGGTTTTTTAATTGCTATTTATCATTTACTTGTACTGCTTGGAGCCATTGTCTTTTTCAAAGCCATTTCAGTAAATAAAATAAGAGAATTTGGAGGCTATTTTAGTGATTATGAAGTATATGCTTTAGTCATTTTAATTTTTCATAAAGGATTTCAATTGAATTTTTCTAAAAGAAAACGGACATTGTATCTTATCGTAATTGGCTTATCTGTTTTTATGTATTTAGCAAGAACTAATTTCTTACAGCTACTAATTTTAGTACTAGGAATGAAAGGATATTTAGAACTAAATAAACGATCTTTAGCCATAATACTCACCATAGTTGTCACAACGATCATTGGATATTCCTACATCTTATACGTAAATCCAAAAAGAAATGGCGACGGAATTGAAGCTTTTTTATATAAAATAAAAGTAGCTCCTATGGAAGCTTTTAAGACAAAAATACAAAGAGACGATTGGAGAGATTTTAATGATAATTATCGCTCCTATGAAAACATTATGACCATTAGGCAGGTTTCTAGAGATGGTGTTTTGAGTGTTGTTTTTGGAAAAGGATTAGGATCCCAAATTGACTTAAAGCAAAAAGTTTATTTAGGAGACATGGAATTGCGATTCATATCGATCTTACACAATGGTTTTATGATTGTTTTTTTAAAATCGGGATTACTAGGCATTTTTATTTATTTATTTTCTATTTTCTATTTTTTTAAACGATTTAAAACCGATGACCCATTAGTAAAAAACATTAATTTATTGTTTATTGGAACAGGGTTTTTCTTACTATTGTCCAATTGGGTCTTTTTAGGTTTCTATAATTTGATTGACACCAAAACAATATTAATCGGATTTTTAATAGCTTATTTAGACAAAATCAAAAATTCCAATTAAATAGATGAAGAGCATTCTATTCATACATCAATCAGCTGAGTTATACGGTTCTGATAAAACAATTTTAATGTTTATATCAAAACTCGATAAAACAAAATACTTCCCAATTGTTATTCTCCCATTTGACGGTCCTTTAAAAAGAGAATTTGAAAAAAACAACATCAAAGTAGTCATTGCGCCTGTACTAAAACTATACAGAAAAATGTTTACGCCAAAAAACGTAATAAAAGTATTCAAAGAATATAAAGAAGGATTGAAAACAATTGACGAACTGCATCAACAATACAACTTCCAATTGGTTTACTCGCATACTTTAGCAGCTTTAATAGGAATCGCTTTTGCAAGAAAAAGAAAAATTAAACATTTATGGCATGTTCAAGAAATAATTGCGAAACCAAAACTGTTTAACGTCATTTTTAAAAAAATATTGGCACTAAAAAGCAATCATAAAATCGTATACGATTCTCATGAAACTATGAAGTTTTGGATTCAGGGAAATAAAGAATTAACTATAAAATCGGAAGCTGTTTGGAACGGAATCGATGTTGACCAAAAGGTAAATTACGCTCTAGAAGAAATTAATGCAGTTCGAACAAATTTCTTTAAATCGGACAACAATGAAATCGTGATTGCTTTAGTTGGACGAATTAATAGCTGGAAAGGACAACAATTATTATTAGATGCTTTCTATATTTTATCAAAAAAGTACAATACTA
Source organism: Flavobacteriales bacterium (assembly GCA_043772885.1). Lineage (GTDB taxonomy): Bacteria > Bacteroidota > Bacteroidia > Flavobacteriales > Flavobacteriaceae > Flavobacterium. The sequence goes on along the minus strand of JAYVFV010000079.1, from coordinate 40,611 downwards.
TTAAATTAGTATTCATCGGATCTGCACCACCAAATCAAGAGATTTTCGAAATTGATTTAAAAAATAAAATAAAGGAATATGGTTTAGAAGACAAAACGCTAATTATTCCCTTTCAAGAAGAAATTGGAAAATTTTGGGATTCGATTGATATTGCCGTTGTTCCTTCTACAGAACCTGAGCCATTCGGAATGGTTGTAATTGAAGCAATGCTTTCGCAAAAACCTGTGGTCGCTTCCAACCATGGCGGACCAACAGAAATTGTGCTACATAATGAAACCGGATTTTTATTCGAACCAAACAACAAACAAAGTTTAGCCGATTCATTAGAAAAACTGATTTTAAATCCCGATTTAAGAAAAACCTTCGGCATTAATGGGAAAAAGAGAGCCATTGAAAAATTCTCAATTAATAGTCATGTGCACCATTTTGAAACTATATTTGAAGAATTATTGAATTAATTTTTGGTAATTTTAATAAGCACATGAAGTTTTAACTTAAAACAATTTCTAAAAGTGTAAATTTCCCTATTTTTGCTCACTGAAAAAGAAATTACCTAATGAAAATAGCCATTCTAGGAACTCGTGGAATCCCAAATTACTATGGTGGTTTTGAACAATTTGCCGAATTTTTTTCGGTTTATTTAGTTGAAAAAGGGCATGAAGTATATTGCTACAATTCACACAATCACAGCTACCAAGAAAAAACATTTCACGGTGTAAATCTGATTCATAAAAACGATCCAGAACATAAATACGGAACTTTTGGGCAGTTCATTTACGACTATAATTGTATTATCGATTCACGCAAAAGAGATTTTGATATCATCCTTCAATTAGGTTATACAAGTAATTCGATTTGGTATTTTCTTTTGCCCAAAAAACCAATCATCATAACAAATATGGACGGAATAGAGTGGAAACGTTCTAAATATTCCAAACCAGTGCAGCAATTTTTACGATTTGCTGAGCGATTAGCGGCGATTAGTAGTGATTATTTAGTTTCCGATTCATTAGGAATAAAAAAATTCTTATTAAAAAGATACCAAAAAGAATCTACTTATATTGCTTATGGAGCACATACATTCGATGCTCAAAATGAAGAAATTATAAAACAATACCAAGTCGAAAAACAAAACTACCACATGATAATGGCGCGTTTTGAACCAGAAAACAATTTAGATATGGTATTGCAAGGCGTGGCATTAAATGACCAAGATGATACACCGATTTTAGTTATTGGTAATCACAATACAAAATATGGTGAATTCTTAAAAAAAAAATTTAAAGACCATCAAAAAATACGTTTCATTGGCGGAATCTATAACATAGAACATCTTAATAATCTGCGTTATTATTCGGCTATTTATTTTCACGGTCATTCTGTTGGAGGAACCAATCCTTCCCTTCTCGAAGCAATGGCATCAAATGCTTTAATTGTAGCTCATGACAACGATTTTAATAAAGCAATATTAAGAGAAAACGGCTATTATTTCTCCAATCCAACGGAAGTAAAAAATTTACTGCAAACTATCAAAAAAAATGATAACTTGCCATTGCTGCAAAACAACTACGAGGCAATAGTAAAAGAATTTAATTGGGAAAAAATAAATGGTGAGTACTTACAATTATTTGAAGAATGTAGTAGGAAAGGAAAAAGAGGAAATACAAAATAATCCTTCTGTTGCATTTATTGCCTTAATTTTAATTACACTTCCTTTAGATTACAAATACAATAGCATTTCCTTAATTTTATTCGTTGCATTTTCGTTATATCAGTTAAGAAAAAAACAATTTCACTTCCGAAAAAATCTAATTTTACCGGTTTTACTTTACGGATTAATGGCGGTATCACTGCTGTGGACAATCGATAGTAGTATAACCACGCAAGCATTATTAAAAGAATTGTCATTGGTTTTGATTCCGTTTTGTTTTTTTTTAAATCCACCTCTTTTAGAAAAAGAAACGAATAAAATAATGCAATATTTCTCTTATTCCTTTTTTGGATATGCTTTATTTTATTTGATTAAAGCGATTATCAGATATAGCATAACTAAAGATTCTAATGTTTTTTTCTATCATGAATTGGTAACTTTTGATGTCAATGCGATTCATGTTTCTATTTATATTTCTATCGCTTTTTTTTGGTTTTTTCTAAAAAAGCAAAAATTGATAATTGATAAAATAGCTATTTTCATTTTATTACTCTTGCTATTTTTATTGTCATCCAAGAACGTTATTGTCATCTTTATTCTTTTGTTGTTTGCTTGTTATTTTATGGCATCAAAAATTAAGTTTAGCAAAAGCAGAAAGTACATAGCACTATTGACGATAGCAGTAATTGGAATTCTTTTTTATGGAAAAATAAAAGAGCGATTTGCAATTGAAATCAATTCCAACAAAGTAGCACATTCTGTTAATAATGAAATAAGCAATCAACACGGTTTGGTTTATAATGTCAACATTAAAGATGCGTGGACAAAAGAAAAATTCCAACTTAATGATTACTTTCCTGGTACAGCATTACGAGTATATCAAATAAGGATTTTTTTGGAAATGCTGCAAGAAGACAATAGTTTTTTTACCGGATATGGTTTAAATGCCACACACGATAAAATAGAGCAAAAGCGAATCGAACACAATTTGTATCCCGATTATGGTAACTACAACTTTCACAATCAGTACATTCAGATTTTTGCAGAATTGGGAGTTGTAGGATTTGTATTATTGCTATTACTTTTAGCGATTAATCTTAAAAATGCTATTAAAACGAAACATTTTGTACAATTTTCTTTTGCAGTTCTAATGATAAGCTTATTTTTGACGGAATCTTTTTTGTCAAGACAAAGAGGAATTGTTTTTTTTACACTAATGTTTTGTTTGTTTAATTCGGGAATTGTAAAAAAAGACTCCATAAAAGAATAAAAATGAAAAGAATATTAATAACGGGAGCAGCGGGTTTCTTGGGCTCTCATCTTTGTGATCGATTTATTGCTGAGGGCTATTTTGTTATAGGAATGGATAATCTTATTACAGGAGATTTAAAGAATATTGAGCATCTATTTAAACTTAAAAACTTTGAATTTTACCATCACGACGTAACAAAATTTGTTCATGTCCCCGGTGATTTGGATTATATACTACACTTTGCATCACCTGCAAGTCCGATTGATTATTTAAAAATTCCAATTCAAACATTAAAAGTTGGGTCTTTAGGAACGCACAATTTACTTGGTTTAGCGAGAGTAAAAAAGGCAAGAATTCTTATTGCATCAACATCTGAAATTTATGGCGATCCATTAATTCACCCACAAACGGAAGAATATTATGGCAATGTAAATACAATAGGACCAAGAGGCGTTTATGATGAAGCAAAGCGGTTTCAAGAATCCATAACAATGGCATACCATACGTTTCATGGAGTTGAGACTAGAATTGTGAGAATTTTTAATACTTATGGCCCAAGAATGCGCTTAAACGATGGAAGGGTGATTCCTGCTTTTATTGGTCAAGCTTTGCGCGGAGAAGATTTAACTATTTTTGGAGACGGTAGTCAAACCCGTTCTTTTTGTTATGTAACCGATCAAGTCGAAGGTATTTTTAAGTTGTTGCATTCTGATTATGTATATCCAGTAAATATTGGAAATCCAGATGAAATAACAATAAAGGATTTTGCAGATGAAATCATTAAATTAACAGGAACAAGTCAAAAAGTAGTCTACCATCCTTTACCAATAAATGATCCGTTACAAAGACAACCCGACACTACTAAAGCAAAAAACATTTTAGGTTGGAGCGCCAAAGTAAATCGAGAAGTAGGAATGAAATTAACCTATGATTATTTCAAATCCTTATCTTCAGAAGAACTTTTAAAAGAAGAGCATAAAGATTTTAAAGGATATATTCATTAATATGGTTGCACAGCAAACAGGAAGATATTCAAAATACATTAGGCCAATTAGCGTTATTTTTGATCTAATAATAATTTCATCGTTAAGTTTATTCTTCTTTAAGGAGTTAAATCTTAACTGTCTGTATTATTTACTATATCAAACATTTTCTTGGATAATTATTGCCTTAATTGTCCGATTTTACGAAGTATATCGCTTTACTACTCCTGTCGAAATTATTTCAAAATTATGCAAACAATTCAGTATTTTTTTATTGGTTGTAATTGCCTTTTTCCCATTTGCTAAAACGGTTGTATTTAGTGGTAAAGCCATCGCTTTTTTTATGATAATTAGTTTTTTATTAATTATATTAATTAAATATTTTTTGTTTTTTTACCTAAAAAAATACCGAATTGTAACAGGAGGTAATTATAGAAATGCAGTAATTATAGGATATTCACCAGAGTCAATAAAATTAAAAGAAGTTTTTGAAACCAGACAAGATTATGGTTACCGTTTTCAAGGCTTCTTTTCAGATAAAAAACAAAATCCAGAAGTTAAAGGGAAAATAGAAGATTTAAAGCAGTATGTTTTAGACAATAAAATTGATGAAATATATTGTTCTTTAAATGAAATTTCGAATGAAAAATTAAAAGATTTAGTTGAGTTCGCAGACGATAATAATAAAACAATAAAGTTTATTCCCGATTCAAAAGAAATCTATTCAAAAAATCTAAAAATAGATTATTACGAACTTTTCCCTGTACTTTCTTTACAAAAAACACAATTACATCAGCCAATAATTAAAATCATAAAAAGAGGTTTTGATGTTGTTTTTTCTTTATTAGTTATTTTTTTATTATTATCATGGCTAATTCCAGTATTAGCACTCTTTATTAAAATTGAAACAAAAGGCCCCGTTTTCTTTAAACAAGGCAGACCAGGTTTAGATGAAGAAGAATTTTTTTGTTATAAATTTCGCTCGATGCATATTAATAAAACTACCGAGAGTGAAGCATCAAAAAATGATCCTCGCGTAACAAAAACGGGAAAATTTATGCGTAAAACAAGTATTGATGAACTTCCACAATTTTTAAATGTATTATTAGGAGAAATGTCGGTAGTTGGTCCAAGGCCTCACTTATGGTCTCAAAATAAAGCATATGCTACAAAGATAAAAAAATACATGGTGCGTCATTATGTGAAACCCGGCATTACCGGTTTGGCTCAGGTAAAAGGATTTAGAGGCGAAATTGAAACCGATGAAGACATGATTAACCGAATAAAATTAGATGTTTTTTATATCGAAAATTGGTCGATTGTTATGGATTTTAAAATCATAATCCAAACCGTTATTAATATTGTAAAAGGCGAAGAAAAGGCGTATTAAAAAACGTTTTCTGTAATTAAGTTTTTCATTTGACAATCTAAATCAAATACCATTTTTACCTCTTTAAATATTCTTTTCTTCATAAGATATAATTCCGATTTTTCTATTTTTGAAATGAGTAAAAGCGTTTCATTTAAATCTTGATAACCTCCAACTTCCACAATCCAACCCAGATTATTTTCTTTTATAATCATCTCACCTTCACCACCACCAAAATACAAAATCGGAAATCCCAAAGCACCATATTCAAAAATTTTTGAAGGAACCGAACCATAAATCCTTGTTTTTAATGGCACAATTGCAATGTCAAAGGTTTTTATTTTTTCATGTAATGCTTGTCGATCTAGCATTCCATAAAAGAAAATTTTCGGTTCTTTTTTAGACAAAACAAATGCTTCTATTTGTTTTTTTTCAGCGCCATCTCCAAATAGATGTAACTCAATATTTAGATTTTTTATATCGATTTTTTCACACAATTCTAAAACGCCTTGAGCCACTCCTAAAAGTCCCGCGTAAAATAGTTTAATAGGTTCTTTTTCATTAGTAATTAAATCCATAGTTGCCGAACTATGATCCGGAAAATTGCGATACAAATAACATTTCTTTTCAGGAAAAATGTTATGAACGTGTTTTATAATTTCATCCGATTGCCCTAAAATAACGGTTGCTTTTTTATAAATAAATTGTTCTAAAAACAGTGAAATTTTATGCGAAAAAGAATTTCTTTTTAAAGCTTTTAATTCAATTGCCGCCAAAGGCCATAAATCGGATATATTTAAAATAATTTTTTTTCGCTTTAAAGAAAGTACCAAAACCGAAATAAAAGAAATAAACAAAGGAGGCGATTGTATGACTACTTTTCTGGGTACTTTTTTAAACAATAAATAGAAAAACAGACACGTAGAAAATGACAAAATAGAAAAAATTCGAACCAAAATAGAGGTGCTAATACTTGGATATATCCAAAGACGTTTTACCGTTATGTTATCGTGATTTTCGGTTACAAAAAACTTGCTTTTATATTCGGGAAACAATTCGCCTTTTGGGTAATTTCCTAACGGACATAAAACAGTAACTTTATAATCATTTTGATTTAGTTTTATAGCCAACTGCTCAATTCTATTAGCGGCAGCACCTTTTTCTGGCGGATAATAATTGGATATGATTACGATTTCTTCCATATATGCCAAACGTGTTTCGGTGTTTTATTTAGTAAGTAAAATGTCAATTATTCTTTCGGAAGCTTTTCCGTCCCACAATTCAGGAATACCAGCTTTACGAGGTTCATTTTGTAGAAATTTGCCAAATATTTTTTGTAAATTTTCGATAGATGTGCCCACTAATGTATTGGTTCCGATAGTTTCCGTTTCGGGTCTTTCGGTAGTATTCCGCATGGTAAAACACGGAATTCCCAAAACAGTTGTTTCTTCCGAAATTCCTCCCGAATCGGTAATTACAGCAAAACTATTTTTTATTAAAAACATAAAATGCAAATAACCTTGAGGTTCTACAAATACAATGTTTTTTAAATTTAAAGAGGTTTCTCCCAAAACCGCTTTTGTTCTTGGATGAATAGGAAAAATTACTTTTTTTGTTGCGACCATTTTGTCAATTCCTTCTAGCAACTGAATTAACGATTGCTCTTCATCTACATTAGACGGACGATGCAAAGTCAAAACAATATAACTTTCGGGTTTTAAACCAAATTCTTTCCAAAAAGAAGGCTCCGAAATCCGATTTAAATTTTGATATAATGTGTCAATCATTACATTACCCACAAAATGAATAGCAGACGAATCGGCACCATTTTTAATTAAATTTTCGGATGCAGAAGTAGAGGTAGTAAAGAAATAATCGGTAATGCTATCAGTAACAATTCTATTAATTTCTTCGGGCATAGTCATGTCGCCAGAGCGAATTCCGGCTTCAACATGCGCCACTTTTATATTTAATTTTTTTGCTACAATTGCGCAAGCCATAGTAGAATTAACATCGCCAACAACCAAAACTAAATCACATGAATTTTGTATTAACTCTTCTTCAAAAGCGATCATAATCGCTGCAGTTTGAATCGATTGTGAGCCGCTTTTCACTTCTAAATTAGTATTTGGATGTGGAATATTCAATTCTTCAAAAAAAGTAGCACTCAAATTTTTATCGTAATGTTGACCAGTATGTACCAATCGAAAGGACACATTTGCTCCTTCCGATTGTTTCTTTTCAATCGCTTTGATAATAGGTGCTATTTTAATAAAATTGGGTCTTGCGCCGGCGACTATAGTGATTTTCATACGTTTGCTGAATTTATTTCAGAATCATTATTAACTAACGAAACAAATTGTTTCAATTTACCGCTTTTGCTTCTTTCTAATTTTTCTTTTCTAGTAAATGTAAATGTTAAACCACTTTCTAAATAAGTGGCTATGGCTTTTTCTATAGCTGAAATTTGATTTTCGGTTAATGTTGTTTGGCTTACATATTCAATATCAAAAGTATCGATTTTAGATTGGATAATGATAAATTCTTTTACATTTCCGTCGTCTTTAATGATACTTTTGGTTACGTAGTAAAAAGTTAAACCAGGCGATATTTTTCCGCTAGGTAAAATAGCAATGTCGTTTGTTCGTCCGATTAATTTTTTTAGAATCGGTTTTTTTAAGGTACTTCTTTCATCTAATATTCCGATATCACCGATGTCATAACGGATAAACGGATGCGCTTTATTGTAAAGAGAAGTAATTACAACACGACCTTCATTTCCGTAAGGCAGCACATTATTTTCATTATCCAAAATTTCTACAAAAAGTGTTTCTGAATTTACTTGCCAATCGCCATCTCTATTTTGAAAGGCAATTAAATCCAATTCGGAAGCACCATATTCATTTATAATTGGGACACCGAAAAACTTTTGCATGAGTATTTTATCATCTTCAAAAAGCATTTCAGAAGTTACGATGCAGCATTTTAAAGTCGGACAAACCGATTTTAAAACGATGTTTTTTTGTTGTAAAAATTTAGCAAATAAAACAACAGAACTGGTGTAACCATTAATGTAATCAAACTTTTTATTTCGAAATTTTTTTAGAACGGTTTCTAAAATCACATCCGATAAATCAAAAATAGGAAAACGATAGCGATGGCTTAAAAAGTCTTTAATGCGTTCTTTTTTATTTCCAATATAATCTAACGGAATGCCATAAAAACGCGCTTGTAATGACGAATTGAAATCGATTTCAAACCATCCAAAACGATTGATAATATTTGCCCAAGTTAACGCATGACAGTATTTATCTTTGGCGAAAACAAAAGGATCGCCGCTAGAACCCGATGTTTTGTTAACGTAAACATTTTTAGTTGTAAATCCTTTAGAAAGCCGCTGATATAATGGTTTTTGAAAATCTTTTTTGGTCATTATTGGAAGTTCATTCCAGTTTTCAAAACTATATTTTCCAACAAGATCTTGATAGGATTTATTGTTTTTTAAATGAAACTCAACAATTGTTTTTTTCTTTTCAGTTGTAAAATTTTCAATGTCAATTTCAGTAATAGATTGGATTTTTTTAAATTCAGCCATTGCTTCCTTTAACGGAAATCCATTAATACGTAAAGTATATTGAAAAAGATTTAGCATATAAAATAAAAAAAGGGCTAACAAATGTCAGCCCTTAAAAATAAGTATTTATTTAGAATTAATTCTTAATAATTTTTACGGTTTCTTTTTTGTCGCCTGAATTCAATGTAAAGAAATAAGCACCACTTGAAAGAGAAGAAACGTCAAGCGTATTTTCAATTCCGTTTAATGATTTAGTTAAAACAGTTTTACCCGTTAAATCGGTAACAGATAATTGATACGATTCAATATCAATAACTGAAATGGTAATAGTATTGTTTACTGGATTTGGATATAATGTAAAGTTAGATGTTGGTTCAAAAGAGGTATTTGCCAATGGGCCAGTTAATTTAAAAACACCACCAGTTGTTGCGTTTGTACTAAGTCCAGCTGTCCAACCTGTAGTAAGATTTAAAATCGCAGTTTCCCCTCTTTGGTCAGCAGATTCAACACTTGTCCATGTAGCACCATTGTCTACACTAACAGATGTTCCTGCTAAAGCTCCAACACCTGTAGCGACAATTGTTGCTGTTCCTGGTACATATGTAAGAATTCGTCGAGAGCCTGTAAATGGGGTTCCTGCAGACCAACTTGCACCACCGGTTGTTGTAGTATAATAAGTATATGTAGTTCCAACAGTTTTTAACAAACAACCATTATTAGCATCGCTAAAATCAAGTTGTCCGCTTTGTGCAGCACTACCAAAATGTGTTAATGGAGCTTGAGTAACGGACCAAGTTATTCCCAAATCAGTTGATTTTAATATACGTCCTTTGGTGGTTACCAACCAAACAGTATTACCTAATACTACATTACCACCATTTATACCATATTCATCGGCTGCAGAAGGGTTTGGTATATTGGCTCCAGGAACTTGAGTCCAATTATCACCACCATTTACTGTTCTCCAAATTTCGAATTCTAAAGGAGCCCCAACAGGATCACCCATAGCAAATCCAATATTTGCATCAAAAAAATGAACAAAGTTAACAAACGAACCTGTAGAAGTAAATCCGAGAGGAAGTTGTTGATCCCAATTAACGCCAGCATTTGATGTTTTATAAACAACGCTTCCAGCTCCAGTAACTGGATGTACAGCACTTACCCACGCAGTGGTTGCGCTAATTGGACAAATGTTGTTAATTCCTATGGCAGGATCTCCAACATTAATAGTTCCAGGAGTCCAATTTGCTCCTCCGTTTACTGTTCTTGTAAATTCTTGAATTACGGCAGTTGGAGCATTGCCATCATAAGCTTTTGCCCAAACTATATTTGCATCTACAATTTTGATTTCATTAAGTCCTCGTGAAGGAGTTGTAAATCCGGTAGCTTGCGAAGTCCATTGTGCATTAACAATAGAACAAAAAGGAATAAATAATAAAAGTAATAATTTTTTCATAAGTTGATTATTTAGAATTTTATCAAATTTAATCAAATAATTTCTAAATTGTTTTTTTTAACTTCAATTTTGAATATAAAAAAATTATTTTTGCCAATCAAATACAATTCAATGAGAATTTTACTACTTGGTTCGGGGGGAAGAGAACATGCCTTAGCGTGGAAAATGCTTCAAAGTTTAAAATGTTCCCAACTTTTTGTGGCTCCCGGAAATGCTGGAACAGCATCAATAGCAAAAAATGTGGATGTATCTCCAACTAATTTTGAAGCAATCAAAAATTTTGTTCTTCAAGAAACGATAGATATGGTTGTTGTTGGTCCAGAAGACCCTTTGGTTCTTGGAATTTATGATTATTTTAAAAATGACGATTTATTAAAAAACATATCCGTTATTGGTCCGTCAAAAATCGGCGCACAATTAGAAGGAAGTAAAGAATTTGCTAAAGAATTTATGATTAAACATCAAATTCCTACCGCAGCTTATGACAGTTTTACCCCAGCAACTGTAGAAAAAGGATGTGCCTTTTTAGAAACATTGCAACCTCCCTATGTTTTAAAAGCAGACGGATTGGCCGCAGGAAAAGGTGTGTTAATTATTCAAGATTTAGAAGAAGCAAAATCAGAATTGAGAGAAATGTTGGTAAATGCGAAGTTTGGAGAAGCCAGTTCAAAAGTGGTCATTGAAGAATTTTTAGACGGAATTGAATTGAGTTGCTTCGTACTTACGGATGGTAAAAATTATAAAATACTTCCAACAGCAAAAGATTACAAACGAATTGGTGAAGGCGATACTGGATTAAATACGGGTGGGATGGGAGCTGTTTCTCCGGTTCCATTTGCAGATTCGGTTCTGTTAGAGAAGATAGAAAATCGAATTGTAAAACCAACCATTGCTGGTTTGCAAAAAGACAAAATCGAATACAAAGGATTTGTTTTTATCGGACTCATAAATGTAAAAGGTGAACCAATTGTAATTGAGTACAATGTGAGAATGGGTGACCCAGAAACGGAAGTGGTAATTCCGAGAATAAAATCAGATTTAGTGGCTTTATTTCAAGCGGTTGCCGATGAAAAATTAGACGAGGTTTCTTTAGAAATTGACGATCAAAGTGTAACTACAATAATGATGGTCTCAGGAGGTTATCCAGAAGACTATGAAAAAGGAAAAATAATTACAGGATTAAACGATGTTACCGACTCGATTGTTTTTCATGCAGGTACGAAAAATGCAAACGGAAATGTAGTAAGTAATGGAGGAAGAGTTTTGACAGTTACATCATACGGTGCAACTTTTCAAGAAGCAATAAAAAAATCTTATCAAAATATAGAAAAGCTACATTTTGATAAGATGTATTATAGAAAAGATATTGGCAATGATTTACTTTAAAAAAGAATGTGCCGTTGTATCTTGGTTTTCTTCTCCGTTATCGGCATGTTTTTGCAATTCTTTACACCAGTAAATAGTGTATTTTGCACAAACTAGAATCAGTACCCAACTAACAATATTAGCCAACCACCAATTATCTAATTCTAATGCACGCAACCAATCAAGAGGTTTGAATAAAAAATCCACAAAAAGTGTTTGTATTCCTTCGAAAAATGCTCTCATTTTTAAACAAGTGTTATATTTACATCCACAAAAGTATAAAATATCCTTATGATAACAACTATTTTTAAAAAATCTACTCCAATAAATTATTCTTTGGTAGTAATTTTGTTGTTATCGTTCTTTTTTTTATACCAATTTAATGATACTAAACCGTCTGATTTGCATACCAATAGCATTCAAACTCTAGGGTTATTAGCGTCTTTATTTATCAGTAATTTTATTGTAAAAAAGAATGTATTAACAAAAGACAGTTGTTATACCTTATTGTTTTTCTTGCTTTTCTTGCTGTTTTTCCCTTCCCTTTTTAAAAACACAAACTTAATTGTAGCTGGCTTTTTTATTCTTTTAGCGATGCGAAGATTGGTTTCTCTTCAAACATTAAAAGCGCCAAAAGAGAAAATTTTTGATGCTTCGTTATGGATATTTGTCGCCAGTATGTTTCATTTTTGGGCGTTACTTTTTATCTTATTAGTTTATATTTCGATTTTCTTTCACGTCTCTCGAGATTACAGAAACTGGTTATTACCTTTTGTTGCTTTTTTTGCAACACTAGTTATTTTTATTTCTTACGCATTATTGTTTGATAAAGTAATAATTGGAAGTTACTTAGAAAATGCTAGAGTTAATTTTGAAATTGATTATTTCACGAATATTTTTCAAAATTTATCACTTTCTATATTTACCGTTTTTGCAGTATTTTTTGTTTTTTCTTCGGTTTTTTCATTAACTAGCAAACCATTAAATTTACAAGCATCGTATAAAAAGTTGATTTTTGCTATTATTATTGGGATTGCGATTTTCATATTTTCACCAAATAAAAGCAGTGATATTTTGGTTTTTACATTTTTCCCATTAGCAGTTATGGCTACAAATACTATAGAATATTCGCAATACAAATTAAGAAACGAAATTATTTTAGGAGCTTCAATAGTAGCTAGTTTCTTTTGTTTTTTTTCTCAACTATAATTTACTTCCATACGCTAAATCGCCAGCATCTCCGAGTCCGGGAACGATATAGTTTTTCTCATTTAATTTTTCATCTAAAGCTGCAACCCAAAGGTGGCAATTGCTAGGAAGGTTTTTTTCTAAATAAGCAATTCCTTCTGGAGCAGCAATAACAACAGCAATATGAATTTCCTTGGGTTTTTGTTCTAAATGAAGTTTATTTAAAACAGCAACAATCGATTGACCAGTTGCCAACATCGGATCAATTAAAATAAGGTTTTTATTTTCAAACGAAGGAGCTGCTTGGTATTCTACCAATATTTCAAAATGGTCATCGTTATTTGGATGGTGTCGATAAGCAGAAACAAATCCGTTTTCGGCATTATCAAAAATGGTCATAAAACCAGTATGCAAAGCCAAACCAGCACGAAGAATGGAGCACAAAACCACATTATCTGCAATGGTTGTAGTATGTTTTATTCCGAGTGGCGTTTGTACATCAATGGCTTTATATTCTAACGTTTTGCTCAATTCATAAGCCATTATTTCACCAATACGTTCGATGTTTTTTCTAAATCGCATGCTGTCTTTTTGGATATTCACATCTCGAATTTGAGCCAAAAAATGATTGAGAATACTATTATTTTCAGAAATATAATGAATTTGCATAAAGTCAAAAATTTGTATGTTTAGGTAAAAGTATAAAAACTATCTTTGTGAAAAAATTATTACCTTATGTTTTCAAAATTTGCCTATTCTATATTTGAACAAAGTATTTTCGATTATCATCGGTACGATAATGTAAATCAACCTGTTAACAATCCGTATCCAAAAGATAAAATAGAGCATTTATTGTATTTTAAAAATTGGATTGATACGGTACAGTGGCATTATGAAGATATAATTCGAGATCCCAATATTGATCCAATTGCGGCATTAACTTTAAAACGAAAAATCGACGCTTCGAATCAAGAACGCACCGATATGGTAGAATATATTGACAGTTATTTTCTTCAAAAATATGCGTCAGTAGATGTAAAATCTTCGGCAAAAATCAATTCTGAAAGTCCGGCTTGGACGTTAGACAGATTATCTATTTTGGCGTTAAAGATTTATCACATGAATGAAGAAGCAAATCGCGCAGCAGCTACAAATGAACATCGCGATAAATGCCAAGAAAAGTTAAATGTATTGTTAGAGCAAAGAACCGATTTATCAACTGCCATTGATGATTTACTGACCGATATTGAAAGTGGTGATAAATTTATGAAAGTGTACAAGCAAATGAAAATGTACAACGACGATGATTTGAATCCGGTTTTGTATCAGAATAAAAAGTAATTCCCGACAAATTTGTCAGAACAAACTAAACATATCGCCGTCATACGACTTTCAGCAATGGGAGATGTTGCAATGATAGTTCCTGTTATTTTAGCTTTTGTAAAGCAACATCCTGATGTGAAAGTTACGGTAGTTTCTAGAGTATTCTTCAAACCCATTTTTTACAACATTCCCAATGTTGATTTTTTTACCGCTCATGTTCGTCACAGACACAAAGGATTATTGGGATTGTTTCGATTGTATAAAGATTTGAAATCAATCGGAGTTACCGAAATTGCCGATTTACATAATGTTTTGCGTTCAAAAATTATCCGAACGTTATTTGTCTTTAACGGAAAAAGAACAGCTTATACAGATAAAGGAAGAGTTGAAAAAAAGGCGCTAACCCAATTAAAAAGCAAACAATTTCAACCATTAAAGACAACGTTTGAAAGGCATGCCGAAACGTTTCAAAAATTAGGATATTCTATTAATTTAAACAATCCAACTTTTTTGACAAAAGAAGAAATCCCAGATAAAATTCTCGATTTAATTGGAGAAAAAAAGCAACAATGGATAGGAATTGCACCATTTGCACACTATATTAGAAAAACATATCCATTAGATTTGATGCAGAAAGTAATCGAACAATTATCACAAAATCCGAATTTAAGAATACTACTTTTAGGTGGCGGAAAACGTGAAAAAGAAAAGCTAAACACCATGGCAATGGGTTTTACGAATGTTTATAATTTGACTGGAATCATTTCATTTGAAAAAGAATTGCAACTTATTTCCAATCTTGATGTCATGGTTTCGATGGATTCTGGAAACGCACATTTAGCGGCAATGTTTGGTGTAAAAACCATTACGATTTGGGGAGCAACACATCCGTATGCAGGGTTTGCACCATTTCATCAACCTTTAGAAAATTGTTTGGTTTCGGACAGAGAAAAATATCCATTATTGCCTACATCAGTATATGGAAATAAGAAAGTGGAGGGTTATGAAGATGTAATGCAAACCATTACGCCCGAAAGTATTGTTTCATTAATAAATAAAAATCTAAAATTAATCGACTACACATCATCATAATCTACAAAAATTTCTGTAGATGTTGGATATGCTTGACAAGTTAATATCAAACCTTCGGCGATTTCTCCGTCTGTTAAAATAGAATTCTTTTTCATTTCTGCGGTACCTTTCGTTATTCGCGCCAAGCAACTACTACAAATTCCACCTTGACACGAGTAAGGCGCATCAAGTCCCTGTTTTAAAGCCGCTTCTAATAAAGTTTGCTTCTGACTCATTTCAAAAGCCGTTTCTTCCCCATCTACTAAAACCGTTATTTTGGTATGGACATCATGCGAACTAGCTGCTGTATTTTCTGAAGATGAGGTAGAGAATAATTCAAATTTAATGTTCTTATCGGAAACATTATGCTCTTTCAAAACAGTGGTAACAAGCGAAATCATTTCCTCTGGACCACACAAATAAAATTTATCAAATTCTTTTTCTTTGTGTTTGTTATTCAAAATGAAATTAACAGAAGACTTTTCAATTCGACCAAAAAGTTCGCCATCGACTTTCGTTTGACTGAATACAAAATGCACAAAAAAACGGCCAACATATTTCAATTGTAAGTCGTGCAATTCGTTATAAAAAATGGTTTCTTCGGGCGATTTATTTCCATATACTAAAACGAAAGTGCTTTTCGGTTCGTTTTGTAAAACCGCTTTTACGATAGAAAGAACTGGAGTAATTCCGCTTCCAGCAACAAATGCAGCATAATTTTTTTGATGGTTTGAATGCGGTTCGAAAGTAAATTTTCCTTCGGGTTGCCCCACTTCAATTAGATCTCCCACTTTTATATTGTCATTGGCAAACTTACTAAAGTGTCCGTTTTTGACTGATTTTATAGCAATTCGCAATTCACCACTTTCTGGCGAAGAACAAATAGAATAGGCTCTTCGAATTTCTTTTCCGTCAAGGGTTAACTTTAAATTAATATATTGCCCAGCGGTAAATTTATAGGCAGGTTTTAATTCGGCAGGAACATTAAAAACGATAGAAATGGCACTTGCAGTTTCTCGTTTTACTTCTTTAATCTGTAATTTATAAAAAGGCGACATGGTAATAATTTTTTACAAAGGTAAGAAATACTATGAAGCTACGAATTATGGAAAGTTTGAAAATTAGTGTAACATTTTAATACCTTTATAAACTAATCTAAAATCAAAAAAAGCAGAAGTTATGTTCAAACATTTTCTTACACTAGAATGGAAGGCCTTTTTGCGTTCGGCTTCTTTAAAAATGAATATCGGAATGAAAATTCTGATGGGATTTTTGGCCGTTTATTTCATGTTGATTTTTGTTGGCGCTGGTGTTGGCGCTTTTTATTTAATTAAGAAAGAGTTGCATTTAGATCCGCTATTAACCATCAATAAATTCCTGATTTATTATTTAGTAATCGATTTGTTAGTTCGGTATTTTTTTCAAAAGATGCCTGTTTTAAACATCAAACCATTAGTAATCTTAGCGATAAAAAAAGCTACCATTGTTCATTTTACACTAGGCAAAACGATTTTGTCTTTTTTTAATTGGACGCATGCGCTGTTTTTTATTCCGTTTTCAATAACGTTACTAATGAATGGTTATTCGCCATTACATGTTATCATTTGGCATATCGGAATTGCAGCTTTGATTTACACCAACAATTTTATCAATATTTTAATCAATAACAAAGACAGTGTTTTTTATCCAATTTTGGTTGCGGTTGTTGGATTTGGAATTGTTCAATATTATGATTTATTTGATATTACGATATACGCAGGACCTTTTTTCCAGGCATTGTATGCAACGTATTTTATGTTTTTAATTCCGATAATAGCTGCCATTGGATTGTACTATTATGCCTTTAACTATTTTAAAAGTAATTTGAATTTAGATGAAGGATTGGCTCAGAAAAATGACATTGCCAAAACCGAAAACTTCACTTGGTTAAATCAATTTGGAACCTTAGGAACCTTTCTTAAAAACGACATTCGATTATTAAAAAGAAATAAACGTTCGAGAACAACCGTTATAATGAGCGTTCTTTTTGTTTTTTACGGATTGTTGTTTTTCACTAACGCAATTGAAGGTTATCAAAATCCAATGATGCAAATGTTTGCGGGGATTTTTGTTTCAGGTGGATTTTTATTCACCTTCGGGCAATTTATTCCGAGTTGGGACAGCGCGTATTATCAATTGATGATGAGTCAAAATATTCAATACAAAGAATACATCAGTTCGAAATGGTGGCTGATGGTTATTGGAACGCTACTAGCAACTATTATAGCTTCCTTTTATTTATTTTTCGGATTGCATGTTTATTTATTAATTGTGGTTGGAGCCATTTTTAATATTGGTGTAAACTCCCACATAGTAATGCTTGGCGGTGCCTTTGTAAAAACGCCAATCGATTTAGATACATCAAAAGGTGCATTTGGCGATAAAAGTGCGTTTAATTTAAAAACCATGTTAATTGCAGTTCCTAAATTACTATTACCAATGGGATTGTACGCATTAGGTTATTACTTTTTTTCACCCAACATCGGATTACTATTTGTGGCTTTGGCAGGAATGTTAGGATTTGCCTTCCGAAATTATGTTTTTAATCTAATTGAAAAAATCTACAAAACCGAGAAATACGCCACCATTGCAGCCTACAAACAAAAAAACTAATCGAATAAGTTTCAAACTAAACTTCTAAACTCTTAAACTTCTAAACATTTCCAAAAATGATCCAAGTAAACAATATTTCAAAAACATATAGCAACGGAATTAAAGTATTAAACATCTCCAATCTTGATATTCCAAAGGGGCAAAGTTTTGGATTAGTAGGAAATAACGGTGCTGGAAAAACCACTTTTTTCAGCTTGCTTTTAGATTTAATTCAGCCTACTTCCGGAACTATAAAAAACAAAAGTATTCAAGTCAATACAAGCGAAGAATGGAAACCATTTACTTCCGCATTTATTGATGAAAGTTTCTTAATTGGTTATTTAACTGCCGAAGAATATTTTTATTTCATAGGCGATTTACGAAATCAAAACAAAGCGGATGTCGATGCATTATTAGCGAAACACGAAGATTTTTTTAACGGAGAAATATTAAAAAGCAAAAAATATTTACGTGATTTATCTAAAGGGAACATGAAAAAAGTGGGAATAATTGCGACTTTAATAGGAAATCCTGAAGTAATAATTTTAGACGAACCTTTTGCCAATCTCGATCCAACAACTGTTAATCGATTAAAAGTAATCATCAAAGAATTGGCAGACAATCCCAATAGAACCGTTCTCGTTTCAAGCCACGATTTAGTGCACACTGTCGAAGTTTGTAATAGAATTGTAGTGCTTCAAAAAGGAGAAATTGTAAAAGACATTCCAACATCAGCAGAGACTTTAAAAGAATTGGAAACCTTTTTTGCAGTTTAATTACTTGGGCGTGCTATCCTTTACAATCTTGTCATTGCGAGCTTGCGATGCAATCTAACAACAACAAGGATTTTCACTGCTATCCCTCACGCAAAAAAACCACATTTTATTTCACTATATCAAAAAGAAACGTATTTTTACCAGTTAGTTATACTAAAACAAATTTTTAGTAGTTAATAAATAAAATCGTTTTACATTGAAAAGCTCTACATTTAAATACCTACTTTTAGGAGGTTTTATTCTTTTTTTGGTGGCATGTTCTACCAAGAAGAACTCTTTTATTTCTAGAAAATCACATGCTTTAAGTTCTAAATACAACATTCTTTATAATGGCGGAATAGCACTTGATAAAGGAATAGTCGAATTAAAGTCGGGTTATAATGATAATTTTTGGGAACTACTACCTATAGAAAGAATGCAGGTTTCACAAGAGCAAATTTTGCCAGGTCAAACCAAAAACGCCAATTTTGACAGAGCAGAAACAAAATCTACTATGGCGATTCAAAAGCATTCTATGAATATTGACGGCGGAGAAAAAAATCCACAAATGGATGAAGCACATCTTATGCTAGGAAAATCAAGGTATTATGATCAACGATTTGTACCTGCATTAGAAGCATTCAATTATGTTTTATATAAATATCCAGAAAGTGATAAAATATATGAAGTTAAAATTTGGAGAGAAAAAACCAATATGCGTTTAGAAAACGATGCTTTGGCGGTAACGAATCTTAGAAAACTTCTTAAAGAAATTAAATTTAAAGATCAAATTTTTGCAGATGCGAATGCTACTTTAGCACAAGCATTTCTTAACTTAAAAGAAAAAGATAGTGCCGTTGCAAAATTAAAATTGGCGCGACAATTCACAAAAGAGAACGAAGAAAAAGCCCGTTATAATTATATCCTTGGTCAAGTTTATGAAGATATAGGTTACAAAGACAGCGCATATGCGGCGTATCAAAACGTAATTGATATGAAAAGAAAAGCGGCAAGACAGTACGTAATTCATGCTCATGTTAGACAATCAGCACAATTTGATTTTGAAAAAGGAGATACTTTGGCGTATTTAAAAAAGTATAATGCCTTATTGAAAGACAGAGAAAATCGTCCGTATTTAGATGTATTAAATCATCAAATGGGATTGTTTTATGATAGAAATAAAAAATCCGAAATCGCAAAAAAATATTACAACACTTCGTTAAAATCAAAATCTAACGATCCTTATTTAATGGCTTCTAATTACAGAAACCTAGCTGGTATTTATTTTGATAATGCTAAATATGTTACTGCTGGGAAATATTTTGACAGCACAATGGCAAATATGAAACCGCGTTCTCGAGAATATAAATTAATAAAAAAGAAAAGAGAGAATCTTGAAGACGTAATTAAATATGAAGAAATTGCGCAAAGAGACGATAGTATTTTAAAAATTGCCGTCATGACTGCTGTAGAAAAAGAAGGTTATTATACAACATACATTGAGAAATTAAAAAAGGAAGATGCTGCCTTAAAACTCAAAAATGAAAAAGAAGAAGCAAAAGCACAAAACCAATCTAGCGACAGTAAAGAAAAATCAAAAGTGCTTGAATCGGATGAAAAGGTAACTTCAAAAGGCGATAAATCGTTACCAAATACCAATACTGCGTTTGTTACCAAACCGGGCGATTTTTACTTTTATAATCCAAATACAGTAGTTATTGGTAAAAAAGAGTTTGTTAATAAATGGGGGAAAAGAGCACATGGCGCAAATTGGAGACTGTCTAGTGAGTCAGAGAATGGCAATTCAAAAGAAGAAGAAGAATCTAAAGGAGATAAAAAATCGGAAGAAATCGACCTAAGATATACGACCGATTATTATATCAAGCAAATTCCGACAAGTATAGAAGCTTTAGACAGCATTTCAAAAGAAAGAAATTTTGCTTATTTTCAATTGGGAGTTATCTATAAAGAAAAGTTTAAAGAAAATAAATTGGCCGTTACTAAATTTGAAGGTTTACTTGATAATGCTCCTGAAGAAAGGTTAATTCT
This sequence comes from Flavobacteriales bacterium, assembly GCA_043772885.1. Lineage (GTDB taxonomy): Bacteria > Bacteroidota > Bacteroidia > Flavobacteriales > Flavobacteriaceae > Flavobacterium. Next base: position 19,944 of record JAYVFV010000079.1, on the reverse strand, counting down.
TCCAACCTACTATAATTTGTATAAACTATATCAAATTACGGATCCAAGTAAAACGGAGGATATGAAAACCAGAATCATATCGCAATTTCCCGATTCCCGTTACGCACAATTGTTAAGTAATAATGCAGTGAATTTAGATCTCGGTGCACCTGATGTAGTTTATAATAAATTGTACAAAGATTTTGAAAATGGGAATTATAGAGAAACGTTAATTAAAACAGATATCGCTATCGTTCAGTTTACAGGAGAAGAAATTTTGCCAAAGTATGAATTGTTAAAAGCCAATTTAATTGGGAAGTTATACGGATTGGCAGAATACAAAAAAGCCCTTAATTTTGTGGCACTAACCTATCCTAATGTTGAAGAAGGAAAGCAAACAGAAAACTTCATTGCAACAAAAATTCCACTTTTAGAATCATTGTATTTTAATGACGCTACTCCATCAAGTTGGAAAATAGTTTACCAACCTAAAACGCTCGACGAAAATGATTCGAAGGTGCTTTTAGACAAATTAAATAAGTTTGTAAAAGAAAGAACAATAGAAAAACTAACGGTTTCAACAGATGTTTATACAAAAGAAAGAAACCTTATTGTAATTCACGGAATTAAAACGGAAGAAAATGTAATCGCAATTGCGCAAATTCTTAAAGAATATAAAGAGTATAAGATTCCGGATGCTGCTTTCGCCATTTCAAGTGAAAACTATAAAATAGTTCAGATTTATAAAAATATCGACGAGTATATTGCTGGAACGGGCCCGAATTGGATTGCAAAAGAAAAACCAGAAATTGTTCTTCCTAAAGAAGAAGTTGCTGTTAAAGCGGAAGATCCAAAACAAATCAATAATGGACAGGAAGAAAATAATAGCAAAAATTTAAAAGGGAGTATTCAATCAAATGACTCTAATGATCCACAATCACCACCAACTATAGAACCTAAAAAGCGGTAATAATGTTTGACAACAAATCAAAATCATACACCGACCTTCTAGGTAAAACGAACAGAATCGTAGAAGGTACCACAATAAATGGAGAAATAATTTCGCCTGCAGATTTTCGTTTGGACGGTCATTTAGTTGGTAATTTTCAATCAAAAGGAAAAATTGTTATTGGTCCAGCAGGAAGCGTAAAAGGAGACATTATTTGCAAAAATGCCGATATTGAAGGCAGGTTTGAAGGCAAAATTCAAGTTGCCGAAATCTTAAATGTAAAAGCGAAAGCCATTATTTACGGGGAAGTCATTTGCGGAAAGCTTTCTGTAGAACCAGGTGCCGAATTCAGCGCAACCTGCATAATGAAAACCAATCTTAAAATGCTAGCCGCAAATGGACAATCAACCGAAGAAAAAGCGTCCTAATAAATGGTTTGCCTTTATTAACATTCCTATTCAAATGGGAGCGATTATTTATGCGTTTTCTTTTTTTGGAAATTGGCTCGATGAAAAATCCCCAAACAAACACAATATCTATGTAAAAGGATTGACTTTAATAGGAGTTGCATTAGCATTCTATAATTTAAACCGCCAATTAAAAGACATCAATTCTACCGATGATGAATAAATAAAATGAATATAAAACAATACCAACCGATACTTTCTTTATTAATCGTTTCCACAATTACTTTACTAATTCACAAAATATTTTTCTACTTGTTTTTGCCAAACAATCTCGAATCCGACTTTGTTTATACATTACCAAAACTGTATGGATTTTTCTTTTTATTGTCGTCAATAATACTTTTAATATTAATAAAAGTAAGCCAAGTTAGTATGACTAATGTTGGACTTACATTTATATTATTAACGACTTTTAAAATGGGAATTGCCTATATTTTCTTGAAACCCATCTTAGAAATCAATCTACCACACTCCGGATTAGAAAAAACCAACTTTCTCATTGTTTTTTTATTATTTTTGACAATAGAAACGGTATTTGCCATACGATTAATAAACAATAAACAAGAATAAGGTAGCAAAACTAAATTTTCTTCAAAAAAGTATTTTTTATTCTTGTGAATTTTAAGAAAAGATGTACCTTTGCACCAAATTTCAGAAAACAAAATCCTAGATATTCAATAGATATGGTGCTTTCTAATAAACCGCTTCGATTTATAATAGCAATTCTAATTGCTTTGCTTCCTTTATTTTCATTTTCTACTACTACTAATCCTGTGCAACCTGCTCATGAAAAACATGAAGTAGCAACAACAGAATCTAAAAAAATAGATGAAAATGCGGAGATTAAAGAACAAATTGAAGAAGTAAAAGCACATCACGTTTTAGACGGTCACGAATTCTCTCTTTTTGCAGACAAGGAAACAGGAGCACACTACGGATTTCCATTACCTATTATTCTTTGGGATAATGGTTTGCAAGTTTTCTCTTCATCAAAATTCCATCACGGTGAAAGTGTTGCCGAACATAATGGTAATTTCTACAGATTACACCACGAAAAAATATATAAAGTGGATAGTGCTACAGCCGAAGTAACACTTGACGAACACCACCATCCAACCAATGTACAACCATTAGATTTATCGATTACTAAAAGCGTTTTATCAATAATGGCAGTGGCCTTATTGATGTTTTTATTGTTTAGCGGTTTGGCAAAATCATTTCCTAAGAATGGTGGAATAGCATCGGGACCAGGACGTTTTTTCGAACCAATCGTATTGTACGTTCGTGACGAAATTGCGATTCCAAATATTGGCGAAAAACACTACAGAAAATACATGGGTCATTTGTTAACCGTATTTTTCTTTATCTGGTTTTTGAATCTTTTCGGATTAACACCACTTGGAATCAACGTTACAGGAAACATCGCTATCACATTCGGATTAGCAATTATCACTTTCCTTATCACCAATTTAACAGCAAATAAAAATTATTGGGGACACATTTTTTGGATGCCAGGAGTTCCTGTTCCAATGAAAATAGCTTTAATTCCGTTAGAATTAATGGGATTAATTATCAAACCTTTTGCTTTAATGATTCGTTTGTACGCTAATATGTTCGCTGGTCACATCGTATTGATGAGTTTAATTGGATTGATGTTTATTTTCAAAAGCTGGTTGGGAAGTAGTTTGTCATTTGTGTTGTCATTCATGATTTCAATAATCGAAATTTTAGTAGCTTTATTACAAGCTTATATATTTACAGTACTAACGGCACTTTATTTTGGGTCAGCAGTACAAGAGCATCATCACGAAGAAGAAGCTCACCACTAAAATGCCGTATGCTATATGCAGTAAGCCTAAAGCCTATTGCTTAAAGCGTATAGCCACAAAATGAATGTTTAATTTTAAATATATATAGTTATGAACATGCCAAGAATTATCGGAGCAGGATTAGTAGTGATCGGAGTTGGAATTGGAGTTGGAAGAATTGGTGGATCAGCAATGGACGCTATTGCTCGTCAACCAGACTCTTACGGGAAAATCCAAACAGCTATGCTTATTGCAGCAGCTCTTGTTGAAGGAATCGGATTTGCAGCTTTATTTGCTGTTTCTGAGTAATTAAAAAAACAAATAGCTGCAACGGTTGGTTGCAGCTATTGTTTAAAAATTAAAATTAAAAAGACTATAACACCTATACTATGGATAAGTTAATAAATGATTTTTCGTTTGGTTTATTTATTTGGCATTCAGTTATTTTCATCGGGCTGATTTTCTTATTGAAAAAATTCGCTTGGAAACCAATTCTTGATGCTGTTAATGAAAGAGAAGAAGGAATTAAAGAAGCACTACTTTCAGCAAAAAATGCAAAGCAAGAAATGCAAAATCTTAAATCAGATAATGAGAAATTAATTGCTGAAGCAAGAGTTGAGCGTGATGCGATGATGAAAGAAGCGCGTGATATCAAAGACAAAATGATTAACGACGCAAAAACAGAAGCACAAGCACAAGGTTTGAAAATGATCGAACAAGCAAAAGCTGCTATTCAAAGCGAAAAAAATGCTGCGATGGCCGATTTGAAAAATCAAGTTGCTACTTTATCAATCGAAATTGCTGAAAAAGTATTAAAAAGTGAATTGTCTGACAAATCATCTCAAACCAAATTGGTGGAGAAAATGTTGGGTGACGCTAAATTAAATTAATCGCTATGAAAGGAAACAGAGCAGCGATTCGATATGCAAAAGCCATTCTTGATGTAGCCAATTCAAAAAGCGCTGCACAAGAAGTAAATAATGACATGAATACTATCGCTTCTACAATCAATGGAAATGTAGAATTAAGTGGTTTTATTCAAAATCCAACCATCAGTGTTGAGATTAAAGAAAATGCATTATTAGAAGTTTTTGCAGCTGTTAATCCAGTAACAAAAAGTCTTTTCCATTTATTATTTGTAAATAAAAGATTTGAAATTTTAGGAGCTATTGCCACTTATTACAAAGAATTGTTTGATGAAATGAATGGCGTTGAAGTAGCAAGAGTAACCACAGCAATCGAAATGGATTCCGCTTTAGAAGCTAAAATCATGGCGAAGATTGCTACTTTTTCAAACAAAAAAATAACAATAGAAAATACTGTTGACCCATCAATAATAGGAGGATTTATTCTACGAATTGGTGATCAACAATACAATGCGTCTGTAGCAAACAGATTGCAAGAATTAAAACGCGAGTTTAGTAATTAACATACCATTAAAGATATATCAAAATGGCAGAAATTAAACCAGCTGAGATTTCAGCAATATTAAAAAAACAATTATCTGATTTTGAATCAGGTGCATCGTTAGAAGAAGTAGGAACTGTTCTTCAAGTAGGAGATGGTATTGCTCGTGTTTACGGGTTATCAAATGCGCAATACGGTGAGTTGGTACAATTCGACAACGGATTGGAAGCTATCGTATTGAACTTGGAGGAAGACAATGTGGGTGTGGTACTTTTAGGACCATCAACCGGAATCCGTGAAGGTTCAACTGTAAAAAGAACACAACGTATTGCTTCCTTGAAAGTAGGAGAACAAATCGTAGGTCGTGTTGTAAATACACTTGGAGAACCAATCGACGGTAAAGGACCAATTGGTGGTGAACTTTTCGAAATGCCATTGGAAAGAAAAGCGCCTGGAGTTATCTTCCGTCAACCAGTAACAGAACCATTACAAACCGGTATCAAAGCAGTAGATGCGATGATTCCTGTTGGTCGTGGACAACGTGAGTTGGTTATTGGTGACCGTCAAACTGGTAAATCAACAGTTTGTATCGACACGATATTAAATCAAAAAGAATTTTATGACGCCGGGAAACCAGTATTTTGTATCTATGTTGCTATCGGACAAAAAGCGTCGACAGTAGCTGGAATCGCAAAAATGTTGGAAGAAAAAGGAGCAATGGCTTATACAGTAATTGTAGCTGCCAACGCATCTGATCCTGCGCCAATGCAAGTATACGCACCAATGGCTGGAGCTGCAATCGGGGAATATTTCCGTGATTCAGGTCGTCCTGCATTAATTGTTTATGATGATTTATCAAAACAAGCAGTAGCCTACCGTGAGGTGTCACTTTTATTAAGAAGACCACCAGGTCGTGAAGCATATCGTGGAGACGTTTTCTACCTTCACTCTCGTTTATTGGAAAGAGCGTGTAAAGTAATTGCGGATGACGGAATTGCTAAAGACATGAACGACTTACCCGATTCATTAAAAGGAATCGTTAAAGGAGGAGGTTCACTTACAGCTTTACCAATTATCGAAACACAAGCAGGCGACGTTTCTGCATACATCCCAACTAACGTAATTTCGATTACAGACGGACAGATTTTCCTTGATGGAGATTTGTTTAACTCTGGAGTTCGTCCAGCGATTAACGTAGGTATTTCGGTATCTCGTGTTGGAGGTAACGCACAGATTAAATCGATGAAAAAAGTAGCAGGTACATTAAAATTAGACCAAGCGCAATTCCGTGAATTAGAAGCTTTCGCGAAATTTGGTTCTGATTTGGATGCGGTTACTTTAAACGTAATTGAAAAAGGAAAAAGAAACGTTGAAATCTTAAAGCAAGGTTTGAACTCTCCTTATACTGTTGAAGATCAGGTTGCAATTATCTACGCTGGTTCTAAAAACTTGTTAAGAAGCGTTCCAGTAAACAAAGTGAAAGAATTTGAAAAAGATTTTATTCTTTATTTGAACAACAAACACAGAGATACTCTTGACGCTTTAAAAGCAGGAAAATTAGATGATAACATTACTGACGTTATCGAAAGAGCCGCTAAAGAAATTTCAGCGAAATATAAATAATTAGCGAGTTAGCAAATTAGCGGATGTTACAATTCGCTAATTCGCAAATTGGCACATTTTCTAATTAGAAAGAAATGGCAAACTTAAAGGAAATCCGTAATAGAATTACTTCCGTTTCATCTACGATGCAAATTACATCGGCGATGAAAATGGTTTCTGCAGCAAAGTTGAAAAAAGCGCAAGACGCCATTACAGCTATGCGCCCTTATGCCGAAAAATTAACGGAATTATTACAAAATCTTTCTTCCACTCTTGACGGAGATGCAGGTGGCGAATTCACAAAACAACGTGAAATCAATAAAGTATTGCTTGTTGCCATTACCTCTAACAGAGGTTTAGCGGGTGCTTTTAACAGCAACGTAATCAAGGAGACAAAAGTCTTGGCAGATTCGTATGCCGGAAAACAGGTAGCTATTTTTGCAATTGGTAAAAAAGGAAACGATATTTTAAAGAAAACGCATACTGTTGTTGAAAACAGAAGCGATGTTTTTGACAATCTTACTTTTGATAGTGTGGCGGAAATTGCTCAAACTTTAACTGAGAAGTTTCTTTCAGGAGAGTACGACAGAATAGAAATCGTATATAATGAGTTCAAAAATGCAGCGACTCAAATCGTTAGAACACAACAATTCTTGCCATTAGCTCCAATACAATCTGATGTTGTAGCTTCTACAGGAGATTACATCTTCGAACCTTCAAAAGAAGAAATTGTATTAACTTTAATTCCGAAATCATTAAAGACACAATTGTACAAATCGATTCGCGATTCATTTGCATCTGAACATGGCGCCCGTATGACTGCTATGCACAAAGCAACAGACAACGCAACCGATTTAAGAAATCAATTGAAATTAACATATAACAAAGCACGTCAAGCGGCAATTACTAATGAAATTTTAGAAATCGTTGGTGGAGCGGAAGCTTTGAAAGGATAAGAAAAAATTATTGAAATTATAATTAAAAGACATTTAATTTCTTAAATGTCTTTTTTATTTAAATGATACAATAAGAAACTATAAAAAAAGGCTTTTTCTTCATAGTAATTATTATAATTGGACTTCTTTCCATAATGACCAGAATTATCTAAAGTTTTAAGATATATTGGGTTTTTTTGGGCTTCCCTATTTTGTAATCTTGCGGCAAATTTATACGAATGCATTGGTACCACTCGATCATCATTTTCAGAGGTAATAATTAAAGTAATGGGATAATTTATATTTTCTTTAATGTTATGATATGGAGAATACGACAACAACGACTCAAATTCTTCTTTATTTTCAGTATTTCCATATTCTTCAACCCAATAGTTACCAACCGTGTAATTTTTAAATTTATTCATATCAAAAACACCTACTATCGGAATGGCGACTTTAAACAATTCTGGTCTTTGAGTCATTGCCACACCAACAACTAATCCACCATTTGAACCGCCAGAAATGGCTAACTTATTAGAAGAAGTATATTTTTCTTTTATTAGAAATTCTGCAGCATCAATAAAATCATTAAATGAATTTTGTTTCTTCAAACCCATTCCGTCTTTGTGCCATTTTAATCCTTTTTCGCCACCACCTCTAATTTCCGCAAAAGCATAAATTCCACCTTTCTCCAAAAAATACAATAATCCTGTATCGTAATTTAGTTCAGAAACAACACCAAAACCACCATAAGCCTCCAGTAACGTTGGATTATTCCCATTTATGATGGTTTCTTTTTTGTAAATAATTGTTATTGGAACTTCTTTACCATCTCTGCTTTTGTAAGCGATTTTTTTGGTTATAAAATGATCCAATTCAAACAAAGTAGGTTTTGGAACTATATAATCATTATAAAAATGATTTACTTCTCCGGTGTCAATATTTAATTTAAAATTTTTGTAAGAAATGGTTTTTGAGAATATACTTATATATAAACATTTTGATTTAGAATCGAAAAATTTGACATCAAAATCAGTTCCTTCTGGAGTATTAATTCGTTTTATAAATTTTCCGGTTTCATCATAAACAATTAAATAGTTTTTGTTAATGGTTCTGTATTTACAAAAAATGTAACCTTCCATAAAATAAGAATCTGCCAATAAGTTATTGTAAATTTGAGGTATTAATAAGGTTTCAGAACTTCTATTTGAGATATCAAAAGTTCTAATTTCACCCCAATCAAACTCTTTGCCCGAAAAATAAATTTTATTGTTATTATAATACAAAAGGCTAAAATTGGTAGCGTCATTTTCTATAAATTTTTCTAAATGAAATTCGGGATCATTCAGAAATGCACTATAAAAGTTCTTGCTATTACTTTTATCATACTCAATAATAAAAAGACGATCATTTTTTGTAAAATAAGTAAAGCTATTTTCTGTTTTCGAAGCATCAAAAATTAACTTATCATTATCTTGAATTGTTCCTATTTTGTGATAAAACAATTGAAAAGTAGAATCTTTAGCAAAATTATTCTGATTAACATTTCTTTTATAAAAGACCCCCGAATCTTGATTCCATGCTATTTTAGAAAATTTAACGTTTGCTATCTTGTCTTCCATATTCTTAATTCTGTTGATGTCTACAAATCTAATTTCGTTTCTATCACTACCGTCTAAGGAAACCTTACAGGCAAGATATTTGGAGTTTTTTGAAGGCAAATAATCGCTCAAACCAGATGTAGTATTTTTGTAGATTTTGTACGGATTAAAAAGCTCAATTGGATCATCATTTAATTCTTTTCGGAAATACAAAACAGAAGGCTTCGCTTTATCTCTAGTATAAACGGAATAATAATACGCTTCTCTTTTTGATGGTAATCCGTTGGAAGAGTTATAGCTGTATTCTTTAATTTTAGAAGCGATATTGTATTGTTTCTTTATCTCTTCATAATGTTGGTTTATAACTTCGTTTTGAGCATTTACCCAAGAATTAGTTTCATCCGACTTCATATTTTCCATCCAAGAATAATCATCTTGAATTTGAATCTTGAATTTTGTGGATGAATTTGAAATTGCCTTTGCAACAGGAAAATTTTGGCCCAAAATAAACGAGCAACTTAAAAATAAATATAAAACAAGGTGATTTTTTTTCATAAAAGGATATAAATTTGTCGTATTAAGAAATACGTTTTATTTAAAGCGATGAAATTTACATAAAATAAATCAAATGCAACTCACTCAACTGACAACTATAACCGAAATGATTTCCCAATTCGAAATCATCCATCAGTTGTATCCACAAATAACTATCGAGAAGTACAAATCCTACCTCGAGGAAATGATTCCGCATAATTACAAACAAATAGCTGTTTTTGAGCACGGTATTTGTGTCGGGCTGACCGGTTTTTGGAAAGGCATAAAATTGTGGTCGGGAAAATACATTGAAATCGATAATTTTATCGTGCATTCTGATTATCGAAAAAAAGGAATTGGAAAACGGATGACCGATTATATAGCGCATCTGGCAAAAGAAACCGAATGTACCATGATTGTTCTCGATGCGTATACAGGGAATTTTAAAGCACATCGTTTTTATTACAATCAAGGATTTTCACCAAAAGGATTTCACTTTGTGAAAATTTTGAATGAGGAAGGTTTAACCTAAAATATAAAATTATGAAGTGTTTTCTTAAATCAATGGGGTTGTTAATAGTGGCGATTTGTGTCTTTTCTTGCGCTTGTAAAAAGGAAATTATCACAAAATCTCCTTCAGAAATTTTAGCAGTTTATTTTCAAAAATGGGTCGGCGGACAAGAACTTTCGGGAAGCGGAATTGATTTCCATCTGAAATTTAAAAACCAATTACCACAAGACACCTACCTTACTAAAGTGTATTTTCAAAATCAAGAAGCTTTTTTCGACAGAGAAAACGAAACTACTTTTATGGCTAAATTTTATTCAAAATCCTTGATTAAGATTGATAGTACTATAGATGTTAATAAAAGAGAAACTCCAGATTTCCCCTTCGATTTAAAACCAACAGAAGCCATTCTGGAATTTCACATTAACAACAAAACAGCACAAGTTAAAATCGAAAACATCCAAGAAAAAGAACTTATTGCTTATCCGTAAACAAGACCAAGAAATTAGTTATTTTTGCTGAAATCAAAAGCATACTTTGAGTTTATATAAAAACCTTTTCAAACAAACACTTATTTACGGACTGGCAACTGTTATTCCTAGAATAATAAGTTTTATTGTTAATCCGTTATTCGTTTACTATTTGCCAGATAAAGGTAAAATGGGAGAGGTTTCTGTTATTTTTTCCTATTTGGTTTTTTTTAATGTTGTATTGTCTTACGGAATGGAAACCGCTTTTTTCCGATTTTACAATACAGAAGAAAATAAAAAGAGCGTAATTTCGACTACAACTGTTTCGCTTTTTTGGTCGTCAATAGGATTTTTGCTGCTCGCTTTAGTATTCAGAAAAACACTGTCAAGTTGGTCTGACATTAATGTAGAATACATTACTTACACCATTTGGATATTAGCGCTTGACGCCTTAGCAATAGTTCCTTTTTCTAAGTTGCGTGCCGAGAAAAAACCAATGAAATATGCAACAATTAAAATGACAAATGTTTCAATATACTTATTGTTAAACGTTTTCTTTTTAGCATTATTACCCAATATGGCGGCAAATAATCCAAACGGATTTTTAAGCACCATTTATTATGAAAATTTTCAAATAGGTTATATTTTCGTTGCCAATTTGGTGGCGAGTTTGGTCACTTTTGTGTTGTTAATTCCGAATTACATAAACATAACTTGGAAATTCGATTACCTCCTTTGGAGAAAAATGATGAAGTATGGATTACCAATATTGGTTGCTGGAATTGCCTTTGCTGTAAACGAACACTTCGATAAAATACTTTTAGATTGGATGCACGTACCCATGTCAGACATTGGTGCCTACTCGGCATGTTACAAAATCGGAATGTTCATGGTATTGTTTCGAACAGCGTACACTTTAGGTATTGAACCGTTTTTTTTTAGTCACGCATCCAATGAAAACGCACCTCAAACCTATGCAACAATAACCAAATATTTTGTGATTTTTGGTTCGTTCATTTGTTTGTTTGTAATTGTTTTTATTGATTTATTGAAACTACCATTAGTGCCAAGAAAAGAATATTGGGATGCTATAAAAGTAGTGCCTTTAATTGTTTTAGCGAACTTTTTTCTGGGCATTTATACCAACTTATCGGTTTGGTATAAACTCATTGATAAAACCCGAACTGGCGCTTATATTTCAATAATTGGCGCCTTTATTACCTTGGCTCTTAATTATCTTTTAATTCCAACCATGAGTTATTACGGATCGGCAATTGCAACGATTGCAGCGTATGGAAGCATGATGATTATTTCCTATAAATTAGGACAAAAAAGCTATCCTATTCCGTATGATATGAATAAGATTTTTAGTTATCTCGGACTCACAATCGTCTTCTCTGCGGTTTCGTTTTACATTCCGATAATTAGAGAAAATTATTATGTAAAAGCACTGTTACTAATTGTATTTTTATACTTTATTTATTACAGCGAAAAAGAAGTACTATCCAAAATCATAAAAAGAAAAGCATAAATTAGAGTTACGAGATTAGCTTGCGCTCAGTTCGCTGCGCTCGGGTTTCTTCGTTACTCGCAATGACACAAAATAATGACGATAAAAATCATCAACAAATCACAGCACGATTTACCCAATTATGAAACCATTGCTTCGGCAGGAATGGATTTACGCGCGAATTTATCCGAATCAATTACCTTAAAATCGTTAGAAAGAGTTATAGTTAAAACAGGTCTTTTTATTGAATTGCCAATTGGTTATGAAGCACAAGTACGTCCTCGTAGTGGTTTAGCAGCCAAAAAAGGAGTCACAGTTCTCAATTCACCCGGAACAGTTGATGCCGATTATCGTGGTGAAATCGGAGTAATTTTAGTAAATTTATCCAATGAAGATTTTGTCATCGAAAATGGCGAAAGAATCGCACAATTAATTATAGCTAAACACGAGCGCGCCGAGTGGATGGAAGTTTCAGAATTATCAGAAACGTCACGTGGCGAAGGCGGTTTTGGTAGTACAGGAGTAAAATAGTTAGCAGCACAGTTAGCAGTTATAAAAAACAATTAATAAGAGAGCGAGATTGCTTCGTTCTTCGCAATGACTTAATAATGAAAATAATAGTTCCAATGGCAGGTCGTGGTTCACGACTTCGCCCACATACGTTAACCATTCCAAAACCTTTGATTCCAATTGCAGGAAAACCAATTGTGCATCGATTGGTTGAAGATATTGCTAACGTAATTGAACAGAAAATAGATGAAATTGCTTTTATCATCCATAAAGATTTTGGCAAACAAGTAGAAGTAGATTTGATTGCTATTGCTGAAAAATTAGGAGCAAAAGGAACCATCTATTATCAAAACGAAGCACTCGGAACCGCTCACGCCATTATGTGCGCTAAAGAATCCATGCAAGGACCAATAGTTGTGGCGTATGCAGATACACTTTTTAGAGCCGATTTCACTTTAGATACAACAGCAGATAGTGTAATTTGGGTAAAACAAGTAGAAGATCCAAGTGCATTTGGTGTAGTGCAGTTAAACGAGAACAACCAAATTGTAGATTTTGTAGAAAAACCAAAGGAATTTATTTCCGATTTAGCAATTATCGGAATTTACTATTTCAAATCAGGAGAAGCATTGCGTTCCGAATTACAATACTTACTCGATAATAACGTTGTTAAAGGTGGCGAATACCAACTGACAGACGGATTGGAAAACATGAAACAAAAAGGCATGAAATTCGTTCCAGGAAAAGTCGACGAATGGATGGATTGTGGGAATAAAAAGGTTACCGTCGAAACCAATTCGAGAATGTTAGGTTTTCTTCATAATGACGGTGAACATTTGATTGATTATGATGTGAAACAAGAAAACGCAACGATAATTCCGCCGTGTTATATCGGTGAAGATGTGGTCTTGATTAACGCTACAATTGGACCAAATGTTTCTTTAGGAAAAGGATGCTACGTAATTAACAGCACGATAAAAAACAGTTTAGTTCAAACACATTCGCATATTAAAAATGCTAGTTTAGATAACGCTATGATAGGAAATCACGCTAGTTTTGATGGTAATTTTACAAGTATTAGTATTGGAGATTACTCCGTTTTAGAATAAAAATAAATGAAAAAAATTTTCTTAATAGTTATTTTTTTAGGATTGCTCAGCATTCCAATTTCGCTATCGGCGCAAACCGAACCTGAAGATGTGGCGTTAGATACCGATGAATTTCAAAATCATTTTTATGAATCCCTAAAACAAAAAGGGATGGAAAATTATGATAAAGCAATTGAATCATTAGAGAAATGTCTTAAAATTCAACCCAATAATGCTACCTTGTTTTTAGAATTAGGAAAGAATTATTTGTCGTTAAAAAAATACAAAGACGCGTATGATAATTTTGAAAACGCCACTAAAATTGATCCAAAAAACCGTTGGGCTTTTGTCGGAATGTACGATGTATGTTACGATACGCGCGATTACAATCAAGCCATTGTAATTGTACAAAAGTTAATCGAATTCAAACAAACATATAAAGAAGATTTGGTTTCTCTTTACATGAATACCCAACAATTTGATAAAGCTTTAGACCTGATAAATGAGTTAAATCAAACCATTGGTAAATCAGAAAAACGAGAATTATACAAAGCCGAAATCCTTCAAGACTCCAAATACCAAGGTCCAGAGAAGAATAATTTACTTGAACAAATAAAGAAAAACCCTAAAGAAGAATCCAATTACATTGCGTTGATATATATGTATTCTCAAAGCAATCAAGAAGAGAAAGCGATGGAAATTGCTAAAAAATTAGAAATTGAAATTCCAACTTCCGATTGGGCGCAAGTGAGTTTATTTAAATTCCATTTAAACAATAACGACGGCGAAAAAGCAGTTAAAGCAATGAATACGGTTTTAGGAAGTTTCAAAATAGATCGAAAAGTGAAGCATCGAATTTTTAATGAATTTTTAATTTTTAGTAAAAGTGATGCTCAATACGATGCCGATTTAGATAAAGCAATCAGCTATTTTGCTAATGATAAAGAAGTAAAAGTAGCCAAAGAAATAGGAAAATTTTACACGAATAAAAAAGAATGGGAAAAGGCAATAAAGTATTTTGAAATGCATTTAAAATCGGCGAACGATGATTATGAAACGGCATTACTTTTACTTCATGCCTATACCGAAAAAGGACAATTTGATAAAGTGATTATAACTGCAGGCAATTGGTTGGAATTGTTTCCATCGCAACCACAATTTTACTTTTATGCCGGATTGGGATACAATCAAACACAAAACTTTAAAAAAGCAAAAGAAAATCTCGAACTCGGAATGGATAATTTAGTTGACGACATCGCTCTTGAAATCAATTTAAACATTCAACTAAGTACGGCATACAACGGTTTAGGAGATATGAAAAAGAAAGAATTTTATTTTTCAAAAGCGAATGAATTGCTAAAAAAACAAAAAAACAAAATTTAGATTGTTCCCATTAATGAAAAAATTCAGTTGTTTATTTTTATTTTGCTTCGTCAGTTTAACGCTTGTTTCTTGCAAATCAAAGGCAACTTTATTGGAAGGAACGGCAAGTAATTTACTATCTGCCGATAAAGTTATTGAAAATCATTACAACAATAAAACAGAATTTTCTACATTATATATAAAAGCAAACGCTAAATATAGAGATGATAAACAATCTCAAAGCGTAACTGCTGAAATCAAAATTAAAAAGAACGAGAAGATTTTAGTCAGCATTCGTTTTCTCGGAATAACAATGGCAAAAGCATTGATTACGCCAACAGAAGTCAAATATTACGATAAAATAAACAGTGATTATTTTGAAGGAGATTACTCGGGATTAAGCAAATGGCTCGGAACTGATTTGGATTTTAATAAGGTTCAAAATTTATTATTAGGAAAAGCATTTAACGATTTGCACCAATCTAATTTTATAGTTTCCATAATGAATAAAATGTATAAATTAGAAGACAATAGCGATGCAAATAATAGCAAATCTTTCTTTTTTGAATCGGATAATTTCTTACTTAAACAACAAGAAATAAATCAACCCAACTTACAAAGAGCTTTGCAAATTGTTTATCCAGAATATAAAAAACACGACGAAATGATTTTACCTTTAGCAATTGTAATCGCCGCGTATCATAAAGAAAGCAAAACCAATATCGACATAGAATACAAAAACGTTTCCTTCAATGAAGAACTTTCTTTTCCGTACAGCGTTCCAGAAGGTTTTGAAAGAATATCTATAGAAAAGTTATAACACCCATGCAAAAACTAATTTACACCTTTTTATTTATTTGTTTATCATCAATTGCTTGGAGTCAGCAAACCCAAGAAGAGTTGGAACAGAAGAAAGCTAAACTTCAAGAAGAAATTCGTGAAAAAGAAATGTTATTACAAGATGTTAAAAAGCAAGAAAAATCAGTTGGAAAATTGCTCCAAATTCAAAAAGATAAAATCGGATTAAAGCAAAAACTTATTAATACAACCGAAAAACAAACCAAATTGTTAAGCAATGATATGTACATTAATCAAAAAAAAATCAATCACTTAAAGACAGAACTTGTCGATTTAAAAGAAGATTATTCAGAAATGATTGTCAAATCGTACAAAAGTCGTTCGACTCAAAGTCGTGCGATGTTTATTTTATCTTCCGAAAACTTTCTTCAAGCATACAAGCGATTGCAATACATGAAGCAATATTCGAGTTATCGAAAAATGCAAGGCGATGAAATTAAAGGAAAAACAATATCATTATCCGATCACAATGAAAAATTAAGCGGTCAAAAAACAGAAAAGCAAAAGTTGATTGCTGAGCAGGAAAAGCAAAAGCAAGATCTCGAAAAAGAAAAACTAGAACAGGAAAAAATTGCCAATAGTTTAAAGAAAGACAAAAAGCAAATCGCAGCCGAAATCAAAAAGAAACAACAAGAAACCAATCGAATCGATGCTCAAATTCAAAAGTTAATTCGTGATGCGATTGCCGAAGCCAATAAGAAAACAGCAGCAGCAAAAGCGAAAGCCAATCCGAAAACAACTTCAGCTGCCGAAACAAAAGCAGTAGAAACGTCCACCAAAATTGTACTAACACCCGAAGGACAATTATTAGCAAACAGTTTTAAAGCCAACAAAGGGCAATTGCCATGGCCGGTAGAAAAAGGATTTGTGTCATTGGGCTACGGAAATCAAGCACATCCAGTTTACAGAACGCTTGTAATTCATAATAGTGGTGTCGAAATAACAACAGACGCCGGAGCCAATGCTCGCGCCGTTTACAACGGAGAAGTAACCAAAGTGATTGTCATTTCTCCTTTAAACAAAGCGGTTTGTATTCAACATGGTGATTATTTTACCGTATATCAAAACTTAAGCAGCGTGAATGTAAGCGCTGGAGACAAAGTAACAACCAAACAAGTTTTAGGAAAAATACGAACCAACGGCGAAGGCAAAACGATTCTCAAATTCTTAATATCGCAAAATACAACCTACGCCAATCCGCAAACGTGGATCAGCAGAATGTAAAAAACTTTAAAACATGAAGAAAACACTACTTATCTGTCTTACTTTTTGGGGCATAACCACTTTCGGACAAACATTAAACGGACCTGAAAGTATCGAATGGGATGCAGCCAATAACCGCTGGCTGATCAGCAATACTGGAAACGGAACCATTCTTGCACGAAGTACTACCGGAGTCCTTAGTTCTTTTGTGTCGGGTGTCCCTTCGGGACCTTACGGAATTGAAATTCTTGGGAACGTACTGTATGCATGTTCAGGAACTACCATAAGAGGCTACGATTTAACTTCAGGAGCAAATATTTTTACACTCAACGTCGGAGCTTCCTTTTTAAACGGATTGACAAGTGATGGCGTTAATTTTTTATATGCAACCGATTTTTCCACCAAGCGAATAATTAAAATAAATATTTCTGCAAGTACCTATACAAACATAGCTACCGGACTTGCAAAAACACCAAATGGCATTTTATATGAAGGCGCCAACAACCGATGCGTTTATGTAACTTGGGGAGCCAATGCTTCCATTATGGCAATCGATTTAACCACATTTGCTGTAACTACTTTGTTGGCAACTACGTTGAGCAATTGCGACGGAATTACTAAGGACGGTTGTGGCAATTATTACGTTACCTCTTGGGGAAACAACAGACTGAACAAATTCAATAACACACTTACAGGAACGCCAATTGTACTTCCGGGTGTGTTAAGCAGTCCGGCCGATATTGATTGTAAATTCGGAACCACCCAAGACGAAATCGGAATAACCAATAACACCAATACACTTTCTTTTGTAACAATTGCAAAGCCAGACGTAACCATTTCAGAAACATTCGGTGTTTTGTCTACGACCACAACGTTTCCAACATATCAATGGTACTTTAATAACACGCTCATTCTGTCGGCAAATGCCCAAACTTACACGCCATCTGC
Source organism: Flavobacteriales bacterium (assembly GCA_043772885.1). GTDB lineage: Bacteria > Bacteroidota > Bacteroidia > Flavobacteriales > Flavobacteriaceae > Flavobacterium. The sequence goes on along the minus strand of JAYVFV010000079.1, from coordinate 2,205 downwards.
CATCGGAGATTACTATTGTATTGTTACAGACGGAACGTGTTCTGACACTTCTAATACCATTTCGCTCAGTACATTAAGCAGTCAAAATTTTGAAAAAGAGAATGTCGTAGTATTTCCAAATCCAAGTTCAGACATTCTGAATGTAACATTTTCCGAAGCAATCACGGCTGCATATTCCATTATAAATATGCTTGGACAAGAAGTTTTGTCCAATACCATAAGCATCGAAAATGCAGAACAAAATCGCATTTCCATTTCGGTTTCTCACTTAAAAAAAGGGAATTATATTCTGCAGATGACTATCGATGGAGTAGAAAAGAAAATCAGGTTTACCAAAAACTAAATTACATAAACAACGCCCTCAATTCTGTCGCTTCATGCGGACTCATCTTTCCCGCAAGCACCAAACTCAATTGTTTTCTTCGTAAAGCTGCCTCGTAACGCGATTTTTCTTCGTCGGTTTGCGGTTCAATTTGTGGCACTTCTACCGGATTTCCAGATTCGTCAACAGCTACAAAAGTATAAATCGCTTCATTGGCTTTCGAACGAATTCCCGATTCGCGGTCTTCAATCCAAACGTCTAAGAAAATTTCCATCGAAGTTCGAAACGCACGCGACACCTTCGCTTCAACCGTTACAACACTTCCCAGCGGAATCGAACGATTAAACGCCACGTGATTTACCGATGCTGTAACCGTAATGCGTCGCGAATGTCTTCGTGCCGAAATGCTCGCCGCTCGGTCCATTCGCGCCAACAATTCGCCACCAAAAAGATTGTTCAATGGATTGGTTTCGCTTGGCAAAACCAAATCGGTAAGTATCGTTAAAGAATCAATAGGATGTTTTGGAGTCATAGTTTTTTTTGCAAAGATATTTATTTTTTTGAAGCTATTCCTGCTATCCGCTGTATCTGTCATTGCGAGGGACGAAGCAATCTTTTCCGAGATTGCCGCGTTTTCACTCGCAATGACAGGATGCCGCTGTTATCAGGGCTAAAAAAAAGCCCTATTTTCATAAGACGTTTTGTATATTTTATAATTCCTGAATCAGTAACCACGCTTCTGGATTGTGCGTTTTCTGAATGCTATCCATTGCCTTTTGAGCTTCATTATACGAAGCAAAACTTCCATATACTACAGGATATAATCCGTGTTTGTTTTGTTCAATGCGTCGCGCATGATATCCTAATTTGAGTAATTCAGTATATATAGCGTTCGCATTTTTCTCCAAACGGAAAGCACCAGCCACAATATGGTACGGCATTTTCTCTTCCGAAACCGTTAACGTTACTGTCGGCAAAGGATTGGTAATAAAAAAAGTGGCTTCCTGAATTTTTTGATTGACTTGTTTTTGCACTTTAGTCTGAACCGCTAGGGTTTCTTGCTGAATTTTATTTTGATAATAATTGTTTCCAAAATAACCACTTGTTCCCAACATTCCTGCTCCTAAAACTAAAATAGCAGCGTATTTCATAAACGAATTAGAACTTCTTCTTTCTGGAGTAAATATAATTGGAGCTTTTTCTTCTAAAGTTTCTACTTCTTGTTTATACACTTCGCGTTTTATTGCTGGCGAAACATACGAGGTTAATCCAAAAGAAGTCGCTAAATAATTGAGTTGGTCATACGGCGTAAACACCAAATTGTTCTCTGAATTTAAATCCAATTCTCCCACATTTTTTAAAGCAATGGCACCAAAATCATGCAGTTTGCTTTTCCAAGTTGCCACTTGATTTTCGATAACCGAAACCGCTACTTCGTATGACATTTTCTCCGATTGAGCAATATGATTGGCTAATAAACCATCGTTGTTTTTTAAATACGCATTAAACGACACCAATTTTTTTGGTGGATAAAAAGAATGCGAATCTTCGTGCAATTGTGACGATTGGATTTCGGTTAAAAAAGCACCAAATCCTGGAACTGTTACACATTGGTAACGATAAAGTAATTGCGAAATGTAAACGTCCATTTTCATAAAGACAAATTTAATTATTTAATGGGCATGGCAAAATTTTATAAACAAACTTTGTTAACAATTTTAAAAAATGTTCTTACATTTGATTTTCAATATTTTACTATACACCATACAGATTTTTATAATGAACGATACCGAATTACTACATCTTTTGGCCTTGTTAAAGGTGGAAGGAGTTGGCGATATAGTCGCCAAAAAACTTATCAGTCACTGCGAAACAGCCGAAAA
>JAYVFV010000078.1:0-17132 GCA_043772885.1 Flavobacteriales bacterium | reverse complement strand
CAAAAGTTCCAATAGTAATAATGGCTTTTTGGGATGAAACGTAAGAATTAATCGAATTAAATGTTTTCAAATTACATTAAATGAAGATGGTGCGAATTTAACTTAAAGTCTTTTAATTTAAAAACTCTTTATGAATAAAATAGAAAATCATTTGTACTATTCTTTACTATTATGTATTCTTTATTTAATTGATAATTTTAAGACAAAAAAATATATTATTAACAAATAAATAAATAAATTTGGAGTCTATTAAACTAAAAAAAATGAAAAAAATTCTACTATTAGCATTATCTGTTCTATTTGTGACTTTCGGATATTCACAAAAAGACAGTTTATGGAAACCTGTAACTTCTAACGAAGGTTTTGAAGTTTCCAAAAACGCACAAAGAGTAACGTTTCCTAGTAATTATGACCTTTACGAATTGAATTTAAATTCTTTCAGACAAGCTTTATCAGCAGTTCCGGATCGTTTTCAAAGCGAAAATTCAAATGTAATTATTACAATGCCGAATACAGAAGGTAAATTGGAACGTTACAAAATGTATGACGCTTCAAACTTTTCTCCCGAATTGCAAGCACAATTTCCACAAATTAGAGCTTACATCGGAATTGGTGTTGATGATGTTTATGCACAATTGAGATTGAGTACTTCTCCATCAGGAATACAATCTATGGTTTTCAGAACGGATAAAAAGAATGAATTTTCTGAAGCTTATTCTACAGACGGAACTGTTTATGCTGTTTTTAATTCTTCTAGAATTAAAGGACAATTGCCTTTTACTTGTTCGACTGAAGATGTCGCTGTTTTTAATTCCGTTTCTAATAAAGACGGTTTTGAAATTCAATCAGGCACTGCTGAATATAAAACGTTAAGATTAGCAATGTCATGTACTGGAGAGTATGCCGCTTATTATGGCGGAACTGTTGCAGGAGCTTTAATTGGAATAAATAACACGATGACTCGTGTTAATGGGGTTTTTGAAAAGGACTTTGCTGTTCACATGAATTTGATTGCTACTACCAGCTTAGTTATCTATACCAACGCTGCAACGGATCCTTATTCTGATGCTGCAAATATGGGGAATTGGAATGGCCAATTGCAAGCTACATTAACTGCAAATATTGGAGAAGCTAACTATGATATTGGTCATTTATTTGGTGCTACTGGTGGCGGTGGAAATGCAGGTTGTATTGGTTGCGTTTGTGTAAATGGACAAAAAGGAAGTGGAATAACTTCGCCAGCCGATGGAATTCCAGCAGGAGATACTTTTGATATTGATTATGTAGCCCATGAAATGGGACATCAATTTGGAGGAAATCATACTTTTTCACACACTGCTGAAGATAATTCTGTAAATGTAGAACCTGGATCAGGATCTACCATTATGGGTTATGCTGGTATTACAGGTGCAACAGATGTTCAAGCGAATTCTGATGATTATTTTACTTTTAGAAGTATTTACCAAGTTCAAATAAATCTTGCTACAAAAACCTGTCCCGTTACAACACCTATAACACACGGAACTCCAGTAATGAATGCTGGTGGTAACTGGACAATTCCAAAATCTACCGCTTTTAAACTAACAGGTTCTGGTACAGACACTGGCGGCGGTCCATTAAGCTATTGCTGGGAACAAAATAATGATGCATCCGCAGCAGGAGGAAGTTTAGGGAATCCTGGTTCTTTTCCTTCACCAACAAAATTAACAGGTCCGAATTTTAGATCATTAGATCCTGTTTCTGTTCCATACCGATATATGCCTGCCTTAAGTAGTGTATTAAATAATACCCTTACAACAACATGGGAAACCGTTTCGAGTGTAGCTCGTACAGAAACTTTTACACTTACAGGTAGAGACAATGTTCCTGGTATGGGTCAAACAGGTATGGCACAAATGATAGCTACTATAAGCGGAACAGTCGGTCCTTTTAGTGTAACTTCACAAAACACAAATGGTATTTCTTGGACTCAAGGTTCAAATCAAACCATTACATGGGTTAACAATGGTGCTGAAACGCTTACAGGTTCTGCACTTGTTGACATCCTACTTTCAACAGATGGTGGAGCTACTTTTGCAACTATCTTAGTCGCAGCTACCGCAAATGATGGAACACAAGTTATTACAGTACCTAATATTGTTTCGTCAAATTGCAGAATAATGATAAACCCAACGGGAAACATTTTTTATGCTGTGAATTCTAATACTTTTACAGTCGGATATGTTTGTAATATTTCAACAGCAACGCCAAACACAGCAATTGCAGATGGTCTTGCAGCTAATAGCCCAGGAGCAATTGCTTCATCAATTATTAATGTTCCTACCGCTGGAACAGTTAATAATATGAAAGTTACTTTTAATACGAATCATACTTGGAATGGCGATTTAGTAATAAAACTTGCACATCAAGACGGAACACAAGTAACATTATGGAATAGAACCTGCAATAATCCACAAACCAGTGGAATGAATATAACTTTCCAAGATGGTGCAGGAACTATTGTTTGTGGTAGCCCAGTATCTGGAACTTATAGCCCAGTTGGATTACTTTCAGCATTTAATGGTAAACCTACAAATGTAAACTGGACTTTAACAGCACAGGATTTTTATAATGGCGATACAGGCAGTATTGTTTCTTGGGGAGTAGATTTTGGATGTACGTTAAGTAATTCCGAAAATCAAATTTCCGATTTTACAGTGTATCCAAATCCAACTAATGGTAGTTTTAATATTAAATTTAATTCTTTATCAAATAATGATATCGCAATTAGTGTTCATGATATGAGAGGAAGACAAGTGTATAATAACACCTATCAAAACACTGGTTTATTTGATCAAAACATTCAATTAAATAATGTGCAAGCTGGAGTTTATTTAGTTACTGTTCAAGAAGAAGACAAAAAAGTAGTGAAGAAAATTATTGTTCAATAATTTTTCAATCGAATAATAAAAAGGGAAACACAGTTTCCCTTTTTTTATTTCCCATTAAATGTATTCATAGTGTTTTCTAATCCAGCCAATGCAAAAGAAGAAATAATTTCTGATGCTAACTCTAATCGTTCAGTAAGTTTACTGTTTTCTTCATCTGTCCATTCACCAAGTACATAATCTATTTGTTTCCCCTTTTTAAACTCATCACTTATGCCAAATCGAAATCGAGGATAATCGGTAGAATTTAAAACCAATTGAATGTTCTTCAACCCATTATGACCGCCATCACTTCCTTTTACTTTTATTCGAATCGTTCCGAAAGACAAATTCAAATCGTCGGTAATAATAAGCACATTTTCTTTTTCAATATTTTCTTTCTCCATCCAATACTTCACCGCTTTTCCGCTAAGGTTCATAAAGGTGTTTGGTTTTAAAAAAAGCAAAATTCTGCCTTTAATTTTGTATTCGGCAATATCTCCTAACTTGGCAGTTTGAAAAGACAATCCTTCTTTTCTAATAAAAAAATCTACAACTTTAAAACCTATGTTGTGTCGCGTGTTGACGTAATCAGCGCCAATATTTCCGAGACCAACGATTAAAAATTTCTTCATTGGGTCAATTGTTTCTTTTTCTTTTTTGATGAAAATTTTAGTAAACCAATTCATTTAGTAAATGTACTTTAATTTGAAAATTCTACAAAAGTAAATTGAATTGGGAATTTTGCCTTTACAGAAAATCAAATTTACTCATAAAATAATAAAGGCGAAACTTTCGTAACGCCTTTACCATTTATACTTTGGTTTTTTTATTTACCCAATAATAGCAATTCATTTGCAACTACTTCCGTAAGGTACTTTTTTTCTCCATTTTTATCATCGTAACTTCTGTGAGTTAGTCTTCCTTCGATGGCAATTTCTTTACCTTTCGTTACATACTTCTCGATGATTTCGGCTACTTTTCCCCAGGCAGCTACTTTGTGCCATTCGGTTTGTTCTACTTTTTCACCTTTATCATTGGTGTAACTTTCGTTTGTAGCAATTGAAAAAGTTGCTAATTTTTTTCCTCCTTCAAGATTTTTGATTTCAGGTTCTTGTCCTACATGTCCAATTAATTGAACTTTGTTTCTTAATGCATTCATGGCGTTTAAATTTAAATAATTAATAAAATGTTTTTGTTAATAGATTTTGTCTCTAGAAAATTATTTTTTGTTTCATTTCGACGATGCAAAGTTGTAGCAACTAACAAAATTTATTCGGTAATTAACCATTTAATTTCGGTTGTAATTACTTGTAACCGTTTGTAAATGGAAATTTTATTATATTTGATTGATTTTAATACTATAAGCCATGATAAAAAACTGTTTAGAATGTAACGAAAAAATTGTCGGTCGTGAAGACAAAAAATTCTGCAGCGACGGTTGTCGCAATTCCTACAACAACAAAATAAACAAAGACAGTACTAATTATATGCGTAATATCAATAATAAATTACGCAAAAATTATCGCATTTTGAATGAGTTGAATGCAGACGGGAAATCGAAAGCAACTCGTGCCAAGCTATCAAGTAAAGGTTTCGATTTTGACTATTTTACAACAATTTTAAATACCAAATCGGGAAATACCTATTACTTTGTATACGACCAAGGTTATATGATTTTGGAAAACGATTATTATATGTTGGTTAAAAAAGATATATAAAGATGAAAAAAAACGCCTCTTCACTATATTCGATGTTGGTGCTTGTCGCATTTTTATTTGGTATTTTCTACTTTATGATGCCTCAAAATTATGACGAAATCGAAGCTCCACTTTCTGAATTTTCAACCAAAAGAGCTTTAGAAAAAGTAAAAGCAATAACTGTACAACCCCATTTTGTAGGTTCTGAAAATCACGAAATAGTTGCCAACTATTTACAAAATGAATTGGAAAAATTAGGATTGGAAACTTCCTTTCAAGAAGGTTTTACCATGACCGAAAAAGGAACTTTAGTTTATTCAAAAAATATAGTAGCGAAAATAAACGGCACTAAAAACACCAAAGCTTTACTGTTGCTTTCTCATTATGACAGTGCGCCACATTCGTTCTCACTTGGCGCAAGTGACGATGCAAGCGGCGTTGCTACCATTTTAGAAAGTGTTCGTGCTTTTTTATATGCCAAAACTAAACATAAAAACGATATTGTTATTTTGTTTTCGGATGCTGAAGAATTGGGTTTGAACGGTGCCGCTCTTTTTGTTACACAACACAAATGGGCGTCAGAAATTGGTTTGGTTTTAAATTTAGAAGCACGTGGTTCTTCTGGCCCAAGTATTATGCTGATGGAAACCAATAAAGGAAACGCCAAGATGGTAGCCGAATTTAGCAAAGCAAACGTTCGATATCCTGTGTCAAATTCGCTAATGTATAGCATCTATAAAATGCTTCCCAATGATACCGATTTGACGGTATTTCGTGAAAAAGGAGAAATTCAAGGGTTTAATTTTGCCTTTATTGACAGCCATTTTAATTACCACACAGCGAACGACAAATTTGAAAATTTGAATCCGAATACGTTAGCACATCAAGGTTCGTACGTCATGCCCTTGCTTGGTTATTTTTCAAATTCCGATTTATCCAACTTAAATTCAACCGACGATAACGTTTATTTTAATGTTCCTTTCGGATTTATAAGTTATCCTTTTAGTTGGATTTTGCCAATACTATTAATCGCTCTCGGATTGATTTTGCTTTTCGTTTTTATCGGATTAGGCAAACAGCTTTTACGAATGGATGAAATTATTAACGGATTTTTCTCATTACTAGGAGCGTTACTTATTGCTAGCCTAGTAACGTATATAGGTTGGCGAATTGTGTTGGCTTTTTATCCACAATATAATGATATTCTTCACGGATTTACGTATAACGGTCACGATTATATTTATGGATTTGTGAGTTTGACATTGGCGATTTGCTTTATAATCTACCAAAAAGATGCCAAAAGAAATTCGGAAATGAACCAATTGATTGCGCCATTATTTATATGGATTGTAATCAATATCGGAATTGCATTTCAACTTCAGGGAGCCGGATTTTTAATTATTCCCGTTATTGCCAGTTCATTGATGTTGGGCTATTTTGTACTTACTCAAAAATCAAATACTTTTTTAAATATTGTAATGGCGTTGCCAACATTAATCATTTTAGCACCATTTATTCAACTATTCCCAATTGGTTTGGGATTGAAAATTTTGGTTGGAAGTTCGGTTTTAACTGTATTAAGTTTTGTTTTATTATTACCTGTTTTTGGTTCGTTTGGACAGAAGAAACTTTGGTCAGTGTTTTTCTTTTTAATTGCGATTGGATTTTTTGTAAAAGCACATCTATCATCTAATTATAATTCCGAAAATACAAAACCAAATAGTTTGGTATATCTCTTAAATGGCGATACTAATAAAGCCTATTGGGCAACTTATGACACCAATTTGGATGTATGGACCAAAGCCTATTTAGGGAAAAATCCAAAAGACGCCAAAGCATTAAATACCAATAAATCATATAGTAAATATGGCTCGCAATTTACCTTTATGGCTGATGCACCAATGGCAACTATTGCAAAACCTACCGTTGCATTTGTAATCGATTCTATTATTGGTGAAAATCGTTATTTAAAAATTGTAGTTACTCCAAATCGAAAAGTAAATCGGTATGATATTTTTGCCGATAATAAATTAAACATCCGAAATTTAAAGGCAAACGGAACAAAATCAATTGATTTAAATAGCAACATCATCAATAAAAAAAGCAATAAACTTTTGAGTTATTATGTTGTAAATAATTTACCTTTAACATTAGAATTTTCGATGGCAACTTCTCAAAAATTAAACCTGGATTTGGTAGAAAGTTCATTCGATTTGATGAGCAATCCGTTATTTCGTGTGGCAAAAAGACGCGATTGGATGATTCCAACTCCTTTTGTTACGACAGATGCGATTGTGATAAGACAGAAGATAAATCCAAGTCAAATTATTAAAAAAACAACTAGTTATTTTAAAAGAAATGCTATGCCAACAGATAGCTTGAGTTTGGCTGTTGATAGTTTGAGATGAAAATTGTGAAGTATGTCATCACAAATTGTGACGACATCAATATTAAAAACACTATAAATCTAAAGTCCGATTACCCTTTAATTTTTTATTTAAACCACATAGAAACATAGATTTTTGAAACTTTAAAAGAAGCTTCGCTTAATTTTAGTGAACATCAGACTATGTGGTAAAAATTTATTTTCTATGAATCTATGTGGTAAAAAATTAACAATCTAATGAGGTTATAAAAACTCCTAAACAAATGACACAAATAAGCATATTAGGTTGCGGTTGGCTAGGATTACCTTTGGCGAAATCTTTAATTGAAAAAGGATTTTCGGTCAATGGTTCGACAACTTCTGAAGAAAAAATTTCACTATTAAAAACTGCTGGAATTTGTCCTTTTTTAATTTCTCTTGGCGGAAATGAAATTGGGAATAACATCGATTTGTTTCTACAAAATTCTGAAATTTTGATTATTGCTATTCCGCCAAAATTACGAAGTGATTCATCGGAAAGTTTTGTTGCGAAAATTCAAAACTTGCTTCCTTTTATAGAAAATTCGACGGTTAAAAAAGCGCTTTTTGTGAGTTCTACATCGTTATATGCGGACGATAATTCGACTATTACCGAAGCAACCAAACCTAATCCAAACACAGATAACGGAAAACAATTAATAGCCGCAGAACTACTTTTGCAAAACAATAAAAACTTTCAAACTACGGTAGTTCGCTTTGGTGGTTTGATAGGCGAAAATCGACATCCAATTGCATTTTTATCCGGAAGGAAAAACATCGAAAACCCAGATGCTCCTATTAATTTAATACATCAGGAAGATTGTATTGGAGTTATCGAAAGCATAATTAAAAATGAAAGTTGGAGTGACGTATTCAATGCTGTTGCACCTTTTCATCCGACAAGGAAAACCTATTACACACAAAAAGCCATCGAACGCAATTTACCTTTACCCGAATTTGACGAAAGTAAACCTTCTGTTGGCAAAACCCTATCGAGCAACAAAGTCGAACTGATTTTGAACTATCAATTTAAAAACAAATTATAAATGAATTTTAATGATGTAATCGGAACCATCGGAGTCGGAATTATTTTAATTGCTTACTTCTTAAATAACTTTTCATTTATTACAAGAAATGGCAATTTGTATTTTGTTTTAAACATAATAGGAGCCAGTATTGCTTGCTATACTTCGCTGCTTATTAACTACATTCCTTTTGTGATTTTAGAAGGAACTTGGGCGTTTATTAGTGTTATTAGTTTGTTGAAAAACATAAAAACTAATCCTTCACATTAGGAAGTCCGTTTTCTTGCTGAATCCTATCCATTTCAACAAGATATTCTTCTTCTGTAACCAACTTCCCTTTGGATGGTTTGGTTAAAACAAATAATGTCATTTTTTCTGGAGTTAGTATTTCTGAACAATAATATTTTCTTTTTTTATCAATTAGTTCGAGTATTAAACCATCTAATCCGCCAAAATTCTGTGGTCCGACTACATATTTTAATTCCGGACAATACCAGGCAATTGTTTCAAACACCTTGTTTTCTCCTTTTATTAATTTGGTTACTTTTGAAATGGCTTTTCTACATGTGTATCCTAAAACCTGTTTTGTTTCGTTTATCAATTCCCAATTAAAATTATTTTGTTCATTTTGTACAATAAAACTATTTCCTATAAATTGTCTCTGTTCAATATATCTTTTTAATTGTCCGTCAAAAAAATAGGAACTTGCACCACCTAATGCTTTGCCCATGTGAGAACTTGGATAGGAACTATCATCCTGCAAAAACCAATAGGAATCTTTTTCTTTTATTCTTAATGTGTAGGTTAAATCATTTAATTCCTCTTCCATTTTTTCGATGTACATTTTTATAGATTGGCTGTTTTCATCTAATGGATTATACATTGTTCCTACGCTGGTAACTTTATATATAAATTCTAATTTCTCCTGAGAAAAAAGATTTAAAGTGAAAAACAATAGAATGATATATAGAAGTTTCATGTTGGTTGATTTAAAAATTATAGAAAAAAAGAGGTGCAAATTAATGTACCTCTTTTATTTCTACCAAATCTTCACGCGATTCTCTGGTTTTGAATATAACTTATCGGTTTCTTTGATGTCGAATGCTTTATAGAAAGTATCCAAATTCAATAACGGAACATACGCGCGGTACATTCCTGGTGAATGTGGATCGGTTTTCACTTGATTTTTAATGGCTTCGTCACGCATTTTTGAACGCCAAATCGTTCCCCACGAAATGAACAATCGTTGCTCTGGAGTAAATCCGTCTATTAATCCTGGATTTCCATTTTCTTTTAAGTACAATTGTAATCCGTCATAAGCAGCATTTATTCCGCCTAAATCACCAATGTTTTCTCCTAACGTAAATTTACCATCCACGAAAGTGCCGGGCAATGGTTGTAATTTACTGTACTGATCCGCCAATGCGCCACTTAAAGCAGTGAATTGTTTCAAATCGTCTTCTGTCCACCAGTTTACTAAATTTCCTTCGGCGTTGTAACGCGAACCCGAATCATCAAATCCGTGTGAAATTTCGTGCCCAATTACAGCTCCAATTCCACCATAATTAACCGCTTCGTCAGCTTTGTAATTGTAAAATGGCGGTTGTAAAATAGCGGCTGGGAAAACAATTTCGTTATTGGTTGGACTGTAATAAGCATTTACCGTTTGTGGCGACATTCCCCATCGGGTTTTGTCAACGGGTTTTTGTAAATCGGCAATATTTTCTTGGAAATTCCATTTGGCAACATTTTTCATATTGTCATAATAAGTTCCGCCTTCTGCGCTGCTTTTGACAACTAATTTAGAATAGTCTTTCCACTTGTCTGGGTATCCAATTTTTATATTTGATTTTCTTAATTTTTCGATGGCTCCTTTTCTAGTTTCTGGTGTCATCCAAGCTAAATTATTGATTCTGTTTTCAAATGCTAAAAAGATATTTTTTATCATTTTACTTGCTTTTTCTTTTGCTTCTGCTGGAAATTTTTGTTCTACATAAAGTTTACCAAGAGCTTCTCCCACAGTTCCGTTAACAACTTGAAGTGCTCTTTCTTCTCTTGGACGTTGTTTTTTAGCGCCTTGAAGTGTTTGACTGTAAAAATCCCAATTGGCTTTTTCGATTTCTGTTGTTAAAATATCGGCCGATTTATTGACCAAAGACCAACGCAAATATGCTTTCCATTCGTCAATTTTATTGTCCGTAAAAATCGTTTGTAAAGCAGTCATGTATTTGGGTTGCGACACGTTTAGCGAATCTACTGTTGCAATTCCGACTCCTTTAATTAAAGCATTCCAATTTACTGCTGGCATTAATTTTTGCAAATCGGCAACCGTCATCATGTTGTAGGTTTTTCTTCTATCTCTTCGTTCTACTCTGTCTAAACGAGGCGTTGCCATTGCAGTTTCTAAAGCCAAAACCATTTTAGCATCCACTTTGGCTTGCTCGGCATCTTCGCCTATAAATTGCAACATTTTAGCAACGTGAAACATGTATTTCATTCTCTTTTCTTTAGAATCGGCATCTTCAGAAACATAGTAATCTCTATCGGGTAAACCTAAACTCCCAAGACCAATGTTTACGATGTTTTTATTGCTGTTTTTAGCATCTGGACCAACTCCTAATCCGTAAAAACCCAAACCACCTTGAGGTTGCATTTCAATAATTAATTTATTTAAATCATCGATCGATTTAATGGCATTAATCTTTGCTAACGATTCTTTAATTGGTGTCATTCCAAGTTTATTTCTTGAAATGGTATCCATATAAGTTCTGTAAACGTTTACTGCTTTTGCTTGATCTGATTTTGGATCTAGTTTTTTATTTGCTGCTGCTGCTTTCAAAATTGCCAAAGCATCTTTGTCGGTATTTTGGCGCAGTTCATCAAAGCTTCCCCAACGAACTCTATCACTTGGAATTTCGGTATTGTCATACCATTTTCCATTCACAAACCTAAAGAAATCATCTCCTGGCTTTACAGTTTTGTCCATTAAATCAACATTAACACCTGGTTTTTGTTGTGCATTTGCATGATATGTTCCTATAAAACACAACAAAACTAAACTTAATTTTTTACTCAATTGAATATTCATTTTTCTACTTTTTAATAATTTTTTTAGTTGTCGTTTGGTTGTTTACTGTTATTTTAACAAAATAAAGTCCGCTCGATACATGAGTTAAATTTAAAACCGAGCTGTTATTTGATATTTGTATATTATTTTCCGTGTTGATTATTTTGCCAGTTACATCGTATACTTCTATTTTTTCTAATGGAAAATTGTTTGTCGTAATAGTGTAAATTCCGCTAGAAGGATTAGGATAAATAGCAATCGAATTCCAATCAAAACTAGCTGTTGCTAAAACACCGCTAATTAAAAAGTCATCAATAATAGCACCTTGATTGGTCACTGATTCGTCGGATTGAAAAACAATTCTAAATATAATATTTTGTTCGGCATTTAAATTTATTAAGGAATAATTATATGATTTTAATACGGCATCCGTTCCAGTCCACTGTGCACCAACGCAATTATTACAATCGGTTCCTGATGTTTGTGGTGTTCTATCGCTGTTGTACCAATTCGCTCCTTGTGTTCCTAGTACTTCCCAATTTTGACCAAAATCGGTTGAATATTGTACATAGACGATATCCCAATTATTTTCGAGATCGAAAGCCATTTTGAAACTAATTTGTGGATTGGCTAATTGCGTTAAATTATAACATTCTGAAATTAAATACGATTTAATTAGATTCGGATAATTTCCACTTGATGACGTTGCATATACATTATTTGTTCCAGAAGCTATTATGCTTCCTGATCGCAATCCTCTTGTCCAAATTCCAGTTGCGCTTCCTTCGTCATTTTCTAATAAATCATCTACTGGATTTTCAAAAGTATTCACTTCATTTACGGTACCGGAATCATTTAAATAAAATGTTCCTGAAGCCGCATTATTATCATTATAAGTGTCATTAGAAATAGTTGATGTTACAACAAAATTATATGCTCCTTTACTTAATATGGCTTGAGGTAAATTTACCGTTACAATTTGACCTGCATTGATTAATCCATTCCAATTATAAGAAAAGGGAATAGCATTAAATGAATAATTAAATGTAACTGTATTTATGACGTTTGAACCATTGTTTTTTACTTCAACTTGAGGAGAAATAGTGGTGTTGCAGTTTACATTTAAAGCTGATGGACTAAGGATTTGATTAAGTTTTATATCGTTTAACGGGATTTGAACTGGAATGTTTGATTGCCAAATTCCTCTTCCGTATGTTGATGCTACAATTTTAGCGTCTTCCAAATTAATTTCTAAATCAGTAACGGAAACATTAGGTAAATTTGTATCAAATGGTTCCCATTGTGTCATGGTATCGTCTCTGTAAAAAACGCCAAGACTTGTGCCTACATACAACGGATTATCTGTATTTCTACCTTGATGAATAATAACATTTTTACCAATATTCGGTAGTCCATCCGAAAAGGAAACAAATGAATTTCCTCCATCAGTAGATTTAAGTGTTTCGCCGCTTATTCCGGATGTAGTAATATAAATAATAGCACTATTGGTAGAATGTACATCGACAGAAGTGATATTTGCAGGCGCATTATAAACGACATTAAAAGTAATTCCTTTATCGGTACTTTTATATAAATTGTTATTATCAACAACATACATTTTAAAATCATTGCTTGGATCTATCGCGATACGATCTAAGTTATTTCCGCTAAAAGTTGATGTGTTTTGTTGCTCCCAATTGCTTCCTGATAACTTATACAAATCAGTATAGGCAGAAAACAATTCGCCAGCAGCATTTATAGTCAATGGTGTAATCCAATTTCCTGTTTCTGAAGCTGGAGCGTCTACTGAACCTGACAATGAATTTCCTGCATTATTACTTATATACAATCCGCCGCCATTTTGTATAAATCCGTAATATAAATTACTATTATTAGGATGAATTGCTGTATCCATTCCGTCTGCACCATAATAATTTTTCCACTGACTATTACTGTAAGCATAACCGCCATTATCTTGCAAACCACCAACCATTTTTGAAGTAGTTTGATTAGAGACTGCTACTCTATAAAATTGACCAATTTGTGCACCAGCTGTTTTATCGGTAAAAGAAGCTGCATTATCGTCAGATACATAAATTCCGCCATCGCTACCACAATATAATTTATTGCCATAAAATCGTAAATAATGAATGTCGGCATGTGTATAAGCGGCACTTTGAGGTTGGTTCCAATAATTCATTTTAGTAACGCTAACTCCGCCATCTGTTGATTTCCAAAGATTTAAACAACCTGTATAAATTTCATTTGCATTGGTTGTTGAAACGGCTAATGCTAAATCATAATACGCTTGCGTCGATTCTAAAATATTGGTAGTTCCCGAAGTTTTTGTCCAAGTTGTACCTCCGTCAGTTGATCTATAAATTCCTTGAAAACCATTTGCGGTTGTTGCACTTAAAATATAAATATATTCAGAATTTGCTGGAGTAACATCTAATAGTAATCTTCCTGAACTTGAAGGCAAACCAGTTGTTACAATACTGAATGAACTTCCTGAATTTGTGGAACGATAAAATCTATTATTTGACACTGCATAAACGGTTGAAGAAGCTCCAGGTTTTAATCTAATTCTTCCTCCCGAAAAATCACCTGTTTGAACTAAATTCCAATTCATTCCGGCATTAATTGTTCTATAAATTCCATTACTAGTTGCTACCCAAAGCATATTTGAATCGTTTGGATTTATCAAAATATCACCTGAATAAGTAGTAGTATTAAAAAATGTTAAACCGGTAGTACTCCATGTTAATCCTGCATTTATAGATTTTAAAACGCCAACAGAATAAGTATTTGAAGCATCCGGATCTCCTGTAGCAAGATAAATAATATTTGAATTATTATAATCGATTGCGATTCCTGAAACTCCCATTTGTGGGAAATCATCTCCGAGTGCTATCCAATTGTCTCCAGAATTTGTAGATTTCCAAATTCCTCCAGCTGGTGTGCCCATGAAAACTGTATTTGAATTATTTGGATCTACCAATATTGTATTTACTCTGCCTTGCCCCGATGACCATGAACCTGAATTAGTATGCGTAAAAGGACCAACCGATTGCCAATTACTTATTGGAACTAAATTTGGGCTAAGATTTTTTTGTAAAGATCTGTTTTTCTTAAAATTATAAGCATCCCACATTTGCTGTGGTGTAATTAAATACCCTTGACTGTTTGTTTTATTTCTCCAATGTTCTTCCCATCGCATGAAGGGTTTATAACCGCTTCCTTTTATGTTTTTGTCATGATTTTTCCAATACTCATCAAACAATCTTACTGACTCATCAATAGTAATATTTGAACTTTTAGCTATCACATCATTTTTTATCCATGGTGCATTTTTGTTATATTGAGAATATCCAAAAAAAGAAATTAGAAAAAGGATTATTAACAAGGTTTTTTTCATAGCAGTTTATTTTTCCATCAAATATATAAAATAATGTTATTTATCAGACAATTTTACAATTCACTGGGTAACTTTAACAGTTGTTTTATACTTTTGCTAAAAAATAAATGCTTTCTACAATAAAAAAATACAGAATATTTATAGGTTTCTTTTTGTTGTTTTCTATAATTACAATTGCTCTTTTTTATAGTGTATTAAAACCAAAGAAATCATTGCCAATATATAATCCAAGTGATATAAACCCCGAATTAGTTGATTCTACGGTTCAATATATTGCTAAAAATCACACTATTTCCGATTTTAAATTTACCAATCAAAACGGTAAAATAATTACCCAAAAAAACTACGAAGGCAAGATCTATGTTGCCGATTTTTTCTTTACAACTTGTCCAACTATCTGTCCGAAAATGACTAATAACATGGCTTGGCTACAAAATCAAATTAAAAATAATCCGAAGGTGATGCTGCTTTCTCATACGGTTACACCAGATATTGACAGCGTTCCAGTTTTAAAAAAATACGCTCTTGAAAAAGGCGTAATGGATAACAAATGGAATTTAGTTACTGGAGATAAATCAGCAATTTATTACATAGCACGAAAATCGTACATGGTCGTTAAAACCGGAAAACCAGAGGAACTTTATGATATGGTTCATACCGAAAATTTTGTGCTTGTTGATTCTAAAAGGAGAATACGTGGCTATTATGACGGAACCAATCTTGACGGTCCAACGGAATTCGGAATAAAAAATGTAAAACAATTATTAGAAGATATTCTTTTTCTTTCTTCAGAAGAAAATTAGATTGTTACAAATAAATCTTAAACTTGATAATTATCATGTTATTTCGATAACAAATTCTTATTTTTGTATTTTAATTCAATCTAAATAAGCTTTGCAAACTACAATTGCGCAACTAAAAATTGGTCAAAAAGGAATTATTTTCGATTTTAATATCGACAAAATTCCCCTAAAATTACTAGAAATGGGTTGTTTGCCCGGCAATACAATTGAATTAATTCAAGTTGCTCCTTTTGGTTGTCCAATGTATTTTAATGTAAACGATTCTCATGTTGCCATTCGAATAGAAACCGCTAGAGAAATAACGGTTGTCATTGAAAATTCTATTTAATGTCAAAAAAAAGTATAAAAGTAGCTTTAATTGGAAATCCAAATACCGGAAAAACATCGGTATTTAACCATCTTACAGGTTTGAGGCAACAAGTGGGAAATTATCCTGGAATTACTGTTGAAAAGAAAATCGGAACGTGTAAGCTTTCCCATTCTTTAAAAGCAACCATTCTTGATTTACCAGGAACTTATAGCTTAAATGCCAGCTCCATTGATGAAAATTTGGTTATTGAATTGCTATTAAACAAAAAAGACGAGAACTTTCCTGACGTAGCTGTTGTTATAACCGAAGTAGAAAATTTAAAACGAAATCTACTTCTTTTTACCCAAATTAAAGATTTAGAAATCCCAACTATTTTGGTCATTAACATGAGCGATCGAATGAAATTGAAAGGAATTGAATTTGACATTCCTTTTTTAGAAAAAGAATTAAAAACCAAAATTGCACTAGTAAGTTCAAGAAAAAATAGTGGTATTGAAAAAATTAAGGAATTAATTTTGAACTATGAATCACTTTCTACTGAACCTTGTCTAAATTCTTCAACTATTGATCAAGAATATTTTGATAAATTAAAACGTGCTTTTCCTAATCAATTGGTCTACAAACTTTGGCTAGTTATTACACAAGATGTCAATTTTTTAAATTTAAACCGAAACGAAATTAAAAACTCGTTTACTAAATCACATGCCGATTTAAAACGTTTGCAACAAAAAGAAACAATAAAAAGATATCAGTTTATTAATGATACACTAAAAATTGGTCAACAAATAGACACTTCTAAAGCAACGAATTTAAGAGCCAAATTAGACCGAATCTTAACTCATAAAGTATTTGGTTATTTGATATTTTTTATAATTCTGTTTGGTATTTTTCAATCTATTTTTGAATGGTCGAAAATACCAATGGATTTTATAGATTCTTCCTTTGCGAACCTAGCTTCTTATGCTAAAAATCAACTTCCCGCTGGAGAATTTACCAATTTAATTAGCGAAGGAATAATCCCTGGAATTGGCGGAATTCTAATTTTTATTCCGCAAATCGCCTTTTTATTTCTGTTTATTTCTGTTTTGGAAGAAAGTGGATACATGAGTCGCGTGGTTTTTTTGATGGATAAAATTATGCGAAAATTTGGATTGTCGGGAAAAAGCATCGTTCCATTAATATCAGGAACCGCATGTGCAATTCCGGCTATTATGGGAACACGAAATATTGAAAATTGGAAGGAACGATTAATAACCATATTGGTTACTCCATTTACCACTTGTTCGGCTCGATTACCGGTTTACGCTATATTAATTGCTTTGATAATTCCTGATACTAAAGTCTTAGGATTCATGAGTTTACAAGGAGTCACACTAATGATTTTATATCTTTTGGGATTCGGGATGGCAATTTTTTCGGCTTATATTTTAAATAAGATTTTAAGAATACAATCCAAATCTTATTTTGTGGTAGAAATGCCAAGCTATAAAGTTCCGATG
>JAYVFV010000077.1:0-5428 GCA_043772885.1 Flavobacteriales bacterium | reverse complement strand
CTTGAGCTGCAGCCAAATCGGGTGAACCTTCTAAACCTACTGCAAACGAATGCAGTTGTGGATACCAAGCATCTACTGTATCGCCTGATTCAATTCTTTTTTGAGCGTATTTTTTAGCGATTGCAGAAGTAATAGAAGAATCTAATCCGCCAGAAAGTAAAACCCCATACGGAACATCACTCATCAATTGACGGTGAACAGCAGCTTCTAATGCTACTTTAATATCATTAATGCTCGTTACATTATCTTTTACTGCATCGTAATCGGTCCATTCTCTTTTGTACCATTGTACAAATTCGCCGTCTTTACTCGACATATAATGTCCGGGAGGAAACAGTTGAATTTTGGTACAGTAGCCTTCCAAAGCTTTCAATTCGGAAGCCACATAAAAAGTCCCGTTTTGATCCCAACCAATGTATAGTGGAATAATTCCCATGTGATCGCGAGCAATAAAATACTCGTCTTTCTCCACATCGTAAATGGCAAATCCGAAAATCCCATTCATTTCATCTAAAAAGTGAACGCCTTTTTCTTTGTATAAGGCTAAAATAACTTCGCAGTCACTTTCGGTTTGGAACGTATAGTTGGATTCAAACTGTTTACGTAACGCTCTGTGGTTGTATATTTCGCCATTGGCCGCTAAAACCAATTTTCCGTCTGGACTGAACAAAGGTTGTTTTCCAGAAGCTGGATCGACAATTGCCAAACGCTCATGTGCCATTATGGCTTTCTCATTGCTGTATATTCCACTCCAATCGGGTCCGCGATGCCGAATAATTTTAGCCATTTCTAGCACTTTTGGTCGTAAGGTTTCTGAATTTTGTTTTAGGTCGAAGGCACATACTATTCCGCACATAAGTAATAATTTTATTTATTTTTAAAAGCAAAACTGAGATATTACAGTCAATATTAAAACTAAATATGCATAATTAGTTATAAATTATAACAAAAAAAAGTGTTTTACAATAAATGCAAAAGTAAATTGATTTAAAAATGAAGTTTTGTGTTAGGAATTGTAAAAAAGAAAGCGGCTTTTATTCGATAGTTTGAATCAAAAAGTGTGTCGTATTTATCTCAAACTCAAATCCCACTCCATTTCCCATCAACTTGCTTCCCAAAGGAGATTGTGTTGAAACAGCGATAATCGTTTTATCATTAACTATAATTTTTGGCAAAGCAGCACTTATAAAAAGTAACATTCCGTTGGCTTGAACCAAACTCCCTAAAGCAATTTTAAAATGTGTTTTGGAAGCATCTATTTTATCTAGAACGGCTTTTTGATCAAGGATTTCTTTGAGCTTGTGATTGAGTTTCTCTTGTTCAATATGCATCATCGACAACGCCGTTTCGTGTTTGTCTCCAGCAGAACCTTTGGCATCGTTTTGAGCATCGGTAGTCAAACCCGAAATCATGTCACGAAAAACATCTATCTTGTCTTGTAGCAGTTGTTGGTGGTGTTGGAGGATTTTTTGTTTTATTGACATAGTGTTATTTAACCGCAAGGTTTTATTTAACCGCAAGGTTCGCTAAGATTTACGCAAAGTTCGCAAAGAAAATAAATTCTTGCTCACTCTTTGAGATATAATTTTAAAATTAAACTTTGTGCTCAATATATAACAAAGTTCGCAAAGCTTAAAAACCCTTGCGGACCTTGCGTAAATCTTAGCGAACTTTGCGGTTAAGCTTAAAAATCAAATTTATAATTCCCACCCACCAAAACCTGAATTCCCTGTACTGGATAATTCACCCATCTTTGGTAATTCTGACCTGCTAAATTATTTCCTTTTAAGAAGAAAGTTAAGCGTTCGTTATGTTTGTATCCGATGTGCGCATTCAAATCGAAATAACTGTCTAATATTATAGTTTCTCTTGAGTATGTTGGTGGATAGATGGCTAATGCCGTTGGTAAGAATGTAATGTCTTTACGTTCTCCAACAAAAAACACTTTGGTTCCGGCGTACCATTTTGGTGTAATGTTGAAATCCAAATTGGCTGCTACGTTTATCCCTGGTAAATTCCACGCTTCTTCTTGAACGTCTGTAGCATACGTACTAAAAGTTCCGCTCAATCCGAATGACACATTTTTAGTAAAATCGGCTTTTAATTCGCCATAAAAACGGATTGTTCTCACGTCATCATAAACGACATCAAACGAATTTCCGAAAGCATAACCTTCCTTATTCGTATTATAATGTGAAAATTCATTACTTAAAAACAGTGCTTTTCCAGCTTCAGCTAAATAAGAACCACGAACATTATATCCGATAGAGTTGGCTAATTTTCCTTTTAATCCAACGTAAATATCGAATTTTTGATCGGTTGGTGCAATGGCTAACGTTGGTGAAACAAAGAAATTCTCTTGTACAAAATCGTGATAGGAGTTTTGTTTTAAAGCTCCTTCCGCTCCAGCGTAGGCAATCATCAAATCGCCCACAACTTTATAAGAAGCCGTTACACTTGGATAAATAAAGAACTTGCTTTCACCACCTTCCGAAGCAGCACTGTACATAAATGTTGCTCCTAAATTAACCGATACATCTTCGGTATTGATTTGATAACTGGGTTGAAAACC
The DNA here is from genome assembly GCA_043772885.1 of Flavobacteriales bacterium. GTDB lineage: Bacteria > Bacteroidota > Bacteroidia > Flavobacteriales > Flavobacteriaceae > Flavobacterium. The sequence goes on along the minus strand of JAYVFV010000077.1, from coordinate 2,856 downwards.
GATATTCGCATAGCCGTATTTGATTTCACTTACATTGTAATAATCTTTTTCAAATTTTCCGTTGATGTAATCGAAAATGAAATTGGCTTTTATTTTTGATTCGTTGATTTCAAATGCTAAAGATGGTTTTGCATAAAAGCGGTTTTCTCCCGATCCAAATTTATCCCAAAAACGAGAAAATTTAAGCGTTCCTTCTTTAAAAATACTTTCATTAAGCGTTAATCTTCCTCCGACATTTATCGTGTGATAGGTTTGTTTTGAATTGATATCATCGATAAAAAGAACTTGATCAGTAGGCGTTAATGGAGCGTACACAATCGGATTCAATCCATACCAATTGTAATTTTGATTTCTATAACCCAAATCGGCGTTCCATGATAAACTTCTAGATTTACTTCCGTACGTTAAATCTAAAGAAGTATCAAAGAATTTATCGTCTAAAACAACATCTTTTATTCCGCCTTGCGAAGAAGTATGGCGTAACATTCCGCCAAAATATTCGCTATTACTGATATTTTGCATGATAAATAATTCGGTATTAATGGTTCCGAAATTTCCCGCTGCAAGCGTTAAATAATTGCTATATAATTTTTCTTGAGCCGATTTGTCAACTCCAGCTGCTTTTCCTTTGGAAGGTGTAAAAGTAGAAGCCACTGGAAATGAAAATATATTGTATTTGATATTTTCTTTATTGGTGGTTTCATCGTCGTCAAATGATGGCGATTCTTTGACTTTAAAAGCATCCGAAATGGTTGGCGTGTATGGTTTTACAACGTTTACTACTTCGTTTCCTATATTTTCATTTGGCTTTTGGGAAAATGAAAATTGTGTCGCTAAAAGCGTTAGTAGGATTGTATATTTTGATTTGAATTTCATATTTATTTTTTTTATTACACAGAGATTCACAGAGGTTGCACAGAGTTATTTGGAGGTTTTTATCGTGTGATTGATGAATTTGTTTTACTTTCTTCTCCTTTTATGGTATCTAATTCGGATTGCGCATCAGCAACTACATCAGGGAATTCCGTAAAGTTTTTTGTCACACTTTCTAAAATAGAAGTCGCACTAAAACTGTCTTTTAATTGATAATAATTTTTTGCCATTACAATCAATCCTTTGGCTCCGAAATATTTGTATGCCGAATAATCTTTGGATAATTTTTGAACCGATTTATTCGATTCTTCATATTTACCATCTTTATTTTTGAAATACGCTTCGTAATACAACGCTTCGGCTGCCAATTCTCCTTTTGCTATTTTTAAGAGATTTGCATACGCCAATCTGGCTTTAGGTTCGTCGTTGGCTTTTATCGCTGAACGCGCTACAATAATCTGCGCATCACTTTTTATTTTATTGTCTGTTTTTGGATTTTCCAATACTTTATCAGCATAAATCACTGCATTCGAATAATCTTTCTGATCGTAATACGCACGCATCAAATTGGCTTGAGCGAAAGTGATATTCTGAGGAAAATCAGCTTCCGATTCCAATCGCTTTAATACTGGAATTGCTTTTGTAAAATCATTTTTATTCAAATGAATTTCACTCAAACGCGCCAATGATTGTTCTGTAAATTCGCTTTTTGGTCGACCAATAACGTATTCGTAATTCGGAATCGCATTGGCTTCCAACTTATCCGAAAAGTACAATTGTGCTAAATAGAAATTGGCTTTCAAAGCGTGAATTCCGTTAGGGAATTTCGACAGATAACCACTCAAAGTCGAAATCGCCTGTTTGGTATTGTTTTGCAAATATTGTTTTTCGGCCGCTTCGTAGGTATCGTTGTCCAATTCGGCATCAGAAACTTCTACAAAATCTAGTGTTCGCACCCAAGTTGCATATTCATCGACTTTCCCATTATCTAAATAAATAAGTCGCGCTGTGGCAACTGCTTCTAATGCTTCGGGAGTTTTTGGATAATCGGCGGCTACTTTTTTGAATTTCGTAATTGCTTCGTTATCTTTATTTCCGTTGTAATACACCAAACCTTGACGCAGGATTGCTTTTGAAGCATACGAACCTTTTTTAAATTCGCTTAATAATTGATCATAAGTTCTAATTGCCAACTCGGCGTTTTTTTCAGCAACATAGGTATTTCCTAATTCGAACAAGGCATCATCGCGGTATTGCGAGGTTTTGAAGGTTTGTAAAAACTTGTTGAAGTCTTCAATTTTCTTGTCATTTTTCTGTACAAATCCGTAGCTAATTGCTTTTTGGAACGCTGCATAATCGGCATCGACACTTTTTAATTCGATGGCTTTATTATACGCGTCCATTGCTGGCCAATATTGGGAGGTTACAAAACGGCTGTCACCCAAACGTAAATAAGCGTCATTCAGACGGATTTTATCGTCTTTACTAGCATCAATAGATTTTTGGAAATAATTCCCTGCTTGCTCGTATTCTTTTTGTTTGAAATACGCATACGCAATATTGTAATTGATGTTTTTGAATTCGGGAGTTGCTTTCGCTTCAGCATAACCTTCAAACTGTTTGAAACTCAATAACGCATCATTGAAATTATCCAAAACGTATTCGGTTTCCCCTTTCCAGAAAGTAGCGCGAGCCGTAAATTTTTGATCTTTTTGTTCGGCAATCGATTTCTTAAACATCTTTAATGCCTCTTGGTAATTGCCATCGGTGTACAATTCCAAACCTCTGTAAAAAGTTACTTTTTGGTAGGCTTCTTTGTATTGTGGACTTTTATTTTTTTCCAACAAAACCAATGCTTCTTTGTAATTTTTGGAAGTGATGTACGAATTGATAAGCAATCCTTCAATTTCTGATTTGTTTGGAGATTGCGGATACTTATTCAAAAAACCAGCCAAAACATCAGGAACACTTTGGTACGAATTT
>JAYVFV010000076.1:0-2014 GCA_043772885.1 Flavobacteriales bacterium | reverse complement strand
TTCGGTATCAACGGGATAAATTCCTGCAAAGACCATCGGTTTTACATCTTCGAAACCAACGATCATGTTGGTTGTTGGAGTTTTAGCATCAGTTAACGTGTCCCCAACTTTGACTTCTTTAGCTTCTTTTATTCCGGATATCAAATAGCCTACATCGCCCGCAGAAATGACATTTTTTGGGACTTGATTTAACTTTAGAGTACCTATTTCATCAGCAAAATATTCATTGCCAGTTGCCATAAATTTAATTTTCTGACCTTTGCGAATTTCACCGTGTTTGATTCGAAAAATAACTTCGATTCCTCTGAATGGATTGTAATGCGAATCGAAAATCAAGGCTTGCAAAGGTTCATCAATATTACCTTTTGGTGCTGGGATTTTTTCAATAATTGCCGCTAAAATATTTTCGACACCAAAACCCGTTTTTCCACTTGCGTGAATAATATCTTCGAGTTTGCAACCCAAAAGATCAATAATATCATCTGAAACTTCTTCGGGATTTGCGCTTGGCAGATCGACTTTATTCAAAACTGGAATAATTTCTAAATCATTTTCCAAGGCTAAATACAAATTCGAAATTGTTTGTGCCTGAATACTTTGTGCGGCATCAACAATCAAAAGTGCACCTTCGCAAGCGGCAATTGATCGAGAAACTTCGTAAGAAAAATCGACATGACCAGGAGTGTCTATCAGATTCAAAATATATTCTTGCCCTTTATAGGTATATTCCATCTGAATGGCGTGACTTTTTATGGTAATGCCTCGTTCACGCTCCAAGTCCATGTTGTCGAGCAATTGGGCTTTTTCTTCGCGAGCGGTTACGGTTTGGGTTGCACCCAATAGTCTGTCGGCTAATGTGCTTTTTCCGTGGTCAATGTGCGCGATTATGCAAAAATTTCTGATGTGTTTCATACTTCGAATTGTAATAGGTTACAAATATAGTCAATCTTTTGGTTGAAAATTTAGCATTAACGATTGTTGAATACAAAACATATAAAATTATTTTAAAATTAAAAAAAACAACATTTTAAAATGCAAATTCATAGTTTTGTAAAATGAATTTTCCGAAAAATCTTCAAACAAAGCTCGATACTCGAAAACAAAATCAGTCGTTTCGAAAATTGCCTTTATCCAATGATTTAATAGATTTTTCATCGAATGATTATTTAGGGTTTTCGAAATCCGAAACTATTTTTGATGAAACCCATCAATATTTATTAGATAAAAATCTAAAAACTAATGGCGCAACGGGTTCAAGATTAATTTCTGGAAATCATGAATTATATAAACAAACAGAAGATTTTATTGCTAATTTTCATCAATCGGAAACTGCTTTAATGTTCAATTCGGGATACGATGCAAATGTTGGTTTTTTTGGATCAGTTCCACAGCGAAATGATATTATTTTTTTCGACGAATTGTGTCATGCCTCTATTCGAGATGGAATCTTGATGTCGAATGCTAAATCGTATAAATTTAATCACAACGATTTTGAAGATTTGGAAAAAAAAATAAACCTTATTGTTGAAAAAAATAGCAATTATGCCGAATCCAACGATGGAAATGGCAAAATCAATGACGGAAATGATATTTCTATCAATGGAAATGGCAAAATCAATGACGGAAATGGCATTTCTATTATTGGAAATGGCAAATCCAACGAAAATTATAATAAAAACATTTATATCGTTACCGAATCTGTATTTTCAATGGATGGTGATTGCCCAAATCTCGAGGAATTATTTCGAGTTACTGAAAAATATAATTGTCTTTTAGTGCTTGATGAGGCTCATGCTTTGGGAGTTTTTGGAGAAAATGGTCAAGGATTGGTTCAAGAATATCAATTTCAAGACAAAGTTTTTGCCAGAATCATGACTTTTGGAAAAGGTCTAGGCTGTCATGGCGCTGCAATTCTTGGGAGTCAAAACTTGAGAGATTATTTAGTAAATTTTGCCCGAAGTTTTATTTACACTACTGGACTTTCACCACATTCAGTTGCGACAATCCTTGTTGC
>JAYVFV010000075.1:0-5562 GCA_043772885.1 Flavobacteriales bacterium | reverse complement strand
TTCTTTTCCTAATAAATAAGTATTGCTTTCGTAGTAATTTTTGTCAAAATCAACTCCGATTGTTTTGTACGTTTGTTCAAATCCGTCGTAAACCCATTGGTTCATGGTTTTCCAAAGTTCGATTACTTCGGGTTTCCCGGCTTCCCAATCTAATAGCATTTGTTGTGCTTCTAAAATAACTGGTGCTTGTTTTTTGGCTTCCTCTTCTGTTTTGCCTTGTGCCATTAGGCTGGCGATTTCTTCTTTGTACACTTTATCGAATGCAACGTAGAAATTCCCAACTAGCTTATCACCTTTTAAACCCGTTGATTGTGGCGTTTGACCGTTTCCGAATTTCTGCCATGCCAACATCGATTTACAAATGTGGATTCCACGGTCGTTAATGATTTGTGTTTTATAGACTTTTTTCCCAGAAGCTTTGATAATTTTGGCAACCGAATATCCTAACAGCACATTACGAACGTGTCCTAAATGCAAAGGTTTGTTGGTATTTGGCGATGAATATTCGACCATGATGGCTCCTTCATTTGTTGTTGGAACGCAACCAAATTTTTCATCAGTAGCAATTGAATTAAAAAAATCAATGTAATAGGAATCGGCAATAACTATATTTAAGAAACCGGCAACGACGTTGAATTTGGTTACTTCGGAAACGTTATCCACAAGATAATTTCCAATTTTAGTTCCGATATCTGCTGGTTTAGCTCCGCTCTGTTCGGCTCCGCCTCGAGTGTCTTTAATAATTTTTAATAACGGAAAAATAACCATGGTAATGTCACCTTCAAAATCTTTCCTTGTCGCTTGAAATTCAATTTTTTCGATAGTTACATCGAACACTTCTTGAATTGCTTTCGTAATACTCGGAATAAGGATTTTTCGTAATGACATTTTGATGCTGATTTTTAAGATTGCAAAGATAGAATTTAATTGTAAAATGTTTTTATAAAAATTTCTGCAGTACGATTCTTGACAAAATAGGTTTCAAAAATAATAATATTTGTAAGATTTTTATATTATAATATTATAATTATATGTATTTAATCGATTTTATTTGTATTTAATCGATAATATTATAGATATTTGACCTGTAAAAAACAAACACCCTTTTTGCCCCAACAAAAAAATGTTTAAACCTATTACAAAAAAAATCCCCGAAATTAATTCGGGGATTTTTTATTTACCATTTAATGATGGCACTTGCCCAAGTAAATCCGCTACCAAAAGCAGCTAGAACTAAAACATCACCGTCTTTTATTTTTCCTAATTCCCACGCTTCTGTTAATGCAATTGGAATGGAAGCCGCAGTTGTATTTCCGTATTTTTGGATATTATTAAAAACCTGATCGTCAGTTAATTGGAATTTTTGTTGGATGAATTGGGAAATTCTTAGGTTTGCCTGATGCGGAATAAACAAATCAATATCGGAAACTTGTAAATTATTGGCTTCTAGTCCTTCGTTAATTACTTCACTAAATCGAACCACTGCATTTTTAAAAACCAATTGTCCGTTCATATAAGGATAGTAGCTTTCGTCATCGGGATTGTTATCGGCAATAATATCGGTTACCCATCTTCCTCCCATTCCTGGTGCTAAAACCGATAGTTCTTTGGCATGCTCACCTTCCGAATGTAAATGGGTTGAAAGTATTCCTTTCGTCATATTTTCTTCTCTGCTTATCATTGCTGCTCCGGCTCCATCTCCAAAAATAACAGAAACACCTCTTCCTCTATTGGTCATATCCAAACCTAACGATTGCACTTCGGAGGCCACTACTAAAATGTTTTTATACATTCCGGTTTTGATATATTGATCGGCGATTGACAAAGCATATATAAATCCGGAACATTGATTTCGAATATCTAAAGCTCCGATGGTTCTAAGTTCTAATTCTTTTTGCAAAGCAACTCCGGGACCCGGGAAATAATAATCGGGAGAAATCGTGGCGAACACAATAAAATCGATTTCCTCTTTAGCAATTTTGGAACGTTCGATAGCTATTTTTGCTGCTTTTACACCCATTGAAGTTGTGGTGTCTTCGCCTCGTATGATGTGCCTTCGTTCTTTAATTCCGGTGCGTTCTTGAATCCATTCGTCGCTAGTATCCATTATTTTTGACAAATCATTGTTGGTTACTACATTATCTGGAACATAAAATCCTAGGCCTGATATTTTGGAATGATACATAATTTACAGTTTTATTAAAAAATGAATACCAAAAATAGGCATCTTTTAAAAAGCACACTGCATCCATGGTCGTTTTTTATCAAATTCTTATAATTTAAACTATTTTTTTAGATTACTTTGCAGGTATATTAATTACTACAAATGGATTATTTTATTATTTGTTTGGTGGCTTTTATCGGCTCGTGTTTAACGTTGTTTTCTGGTTTTGGATTGGGAACAATTTTACTTCCTGTTTTTGGATTGTTTTTTCCGATAGAGATTGCTATAATCCTGACTTCAATTGTGCATTTTTCAAATAATATAATGAAGTGTATTGTATTTGGAAAAAAAGCAAATGTTGCTACCGTTCTTAAATTTGGTTTACCAGCTGTAGTGTTTGCTTATTTAGGAGCTGTAGTTTTAAAGTTGTTGGCATTTTCAAAACCTTTATGCGAATATTCATTGGGAGAAAATTCATTTCAAATACTGCCAATAAAATTAATAATCGGATTTTTATTAATTGTTTTTGCGCTTTTGGATATCATTCCGAAATACAAAAATGTTGAATTTAATAAAAAATACTTACCTATTGGCGGTGTCTTAAGTGGTTTTTTTGGAGGTTTATCGGGACATCAAGGAGCGTTGCGAAGTGCTTTTTTGATTCGGATTAATTTATCAAAAGAAGCTTTTATTGCAACTGGAGTTGTAATTGCTTGTTTGGTTGATGCGTCGCGATTGTCAGTATATATTCCACAGATTATAGAACAAAAAAAGGTGTTGGATTTTAAGCTTTTAGTATTGGCAACTTTAGCTGCTTTTACAGGAATTTATTTTGGAGCGAAACTGCTACAAAAGACAACCGTAAAAACAATACAACGTATCGTAGCGATATTGCTTTTCGTATATGCAGTGCTACTAATTCTTGGGATTTTATAAATTCTATTTTGTTATTTTGACGGATTGTCTTCCTGTGTTGGTGTGCAAATTGAGAATGTAAATTCCGTTTGCATAGGGAAAATCAAAGGAGTATCTTTTAGTTCCAGCAACTTCAATTAAGTCGAGTTTGAGTTCTTTAATTAATTTTCCGTTTACCGCATACAATTCAAGAACCAAATGGTCATTCCCTCTAAAATCGATTTCCAAGTTCAACTTGTCTTTTATAGGATTTGGAGAAACGCGAACATTTAACGGAATTCTTGCATATTCTTGAAATTCATTTACGCCAAAAGTATTTGTCATTTTATAAATAGTGGTACCGCATGCATACGCCAGATTATCATTTACAAATAAGATTTTGTTTAAATTACTTCCTACATTCGTATTTGTCCAATTGTTGCCACCATCGAAAGTCTCGTAAAAGCCCGTATCATGTCCGCCCATCCAACCGTGATTTTCAGTTAAAAAACCAACTGCTTGCACATCATCATCAAATGGGAAATTTTTAGTAACCCAATTTAATCCTCCGTCAATCGATTTTAGTAACTTTCCAAAGTTGGGTGCTACCGATTCAATCGATCCGAAAATCACATCAGAATTACTCGGCAATACTTGCAATTTCCATACATACTCTCCTGGAATGGAACCGTTGTATAAAGTAGTCCATGAATTTCCTCCATCTACAGTTTTTAAAATAACGGCCCCGGAAGCGTTTTTTCCAGATGCAAATCCAGTCATTGCATCTAAAAATAACACTTCAACCAAAGCATTGGCGTAAGTACTCATGTCGATATATTGCCAAGTAGCGCCACTATCGGTAGATTTAATAATATAAGCTGGCGAAAAATAAGCGCCACATCCGTAAATGGTGGAAGAACCAACACAATCTAAACCACAAATTGCAGGTGGATTTGGAATGATATTTAGTATTTGATTCCACGTTGCTCCGCCGTCAATTGTTTTATAAAACTTATTATTTAGTGTTCCTAAAAAACCAATGTTATTATTCAAGAATTCAATATTTCTAAAATAATGGTTACTTCCTAACATGCCATTATTGGTTTGCAATGTCCAGTTTTCACCACCATCAATCGTTTTATAAACAGCGGCAAAATAGCCGTTGGCAGCCCAACCTACAGTTTCATTTAAAAAAAACACATCGTCAAAACGTTGTCCGTCTCCATTTGAAGGGATAGAAGTTAAAGGCGACCACGTTTGAGAAATCACCAATTGTGTTATAAAAAACAATATAAAGTAGCTTCTTTTCATTATTTCAATTTTTTATAAAATTATAAAATTTTCTAGTGCAATTCTACTTTCAAAAAAAAATTATTAAATAAGGTATTAACTTCTATTTTCAAGATAAATTACAGATGTTGTTGCATATTCCTTCTGACTTTCAAAAAACAAAATACCATTTTCATAATTACCTTCAATTAGATAGTGACTTCCTTTAAAATAGGAATTCGAAACGGTGACTTTTAGTTCTGATTTTTCTACAACTTGTAACAAATGTGGAAAAATAAGTTGCATTTTACCATCAATAATTAATTCATTCACATCTCCAAAAAGAGAAGCGACATACTTATTGATTGGGTTTTCGTAAATAAATTTCGGAGTTCCGTTTTCGATGATGGTTCCGTTTTTCATAATTACAACTTCATCCGAAAACGATAAAACATCAGTGCTATCATGCGTTGCTACAATAGTGGTGATTTGTTTTTCTTTGAGATAAGCAAACAACTTTCTTCGCAAACTGTTTTTTCTAAAATTATCGATATGACTAAAAGGTTCATCTAATAATAAAACCTCTGGTTCTAACGCTAATACTCTAGCAATTGCTACGCGTTGCATTTGTCCGCCGCTTAAATTGTTGGCTTTTACATTGGCGAATTCGGTCATTTCAACGATTTCAAGTAATGCTGCAATGCGGTTTTTTTTCTCTTCTGGAAAAATATTGGATAAGTACTTGCCCACATTTTCCGCAACGGTAATAAAAGGCATTAAATCAAAATCTTGTGCCAAATATTTCATGAAATCCATCCCTGGAATGAGGTGGTGTTTTGGACCTAATACTTCAATATCGGTCCAAAAAATATGACCTTCATCCAAATCATATAATCCATAAATAAGTTGGAGTAATGTGCTTTTTCCGCAACCACTTTCGCCAATTACAGCAAGATTTTTTCCTTTTTCGAGCGAAAAATTGCTTTTGTGAATGGTGATTTCTTTTAGATAAGAAAAGGTAATGTTGTCGACTTTCAGCATGTGACAAAAATAGCAACTAATTTCTTAAAAAGAAAAGCGTGCACTAAAGTGGACGCCAATTTATTTTATATTGAAATATAAGTAAGAATATAAAGTTTAACCCGTTGGGTGTAATTAAATTATTTGATTTTTAATATTGTTTATTGGTCTATCAAAGATGAATTTATTGATATATTGAACCAATGTTAATGCTG
>JAYVFV010000074.1:0-5602 GCA_043772885.1 Flavobacteriales bacterium | reverse complement strand
AGGAGCTTGCTCCGAATTGGGATGCGTCAAAGCCGACTGTTGGGAAATCGTCGTGCGAATGCAACGATGACTTCCCGACGGAAGGCGTAGCCGAGCTGTACGTTGGGAAGCATTGTCCCGAAGGGCGATGCTTCCCAACTTAAAAACAGCAGCATCTTCTTCCACAAATATAAAAAAAATCCCCAACTATTAATTGAGGATTTACTATTTCTATAAACTGTTTACTGAACACTACCAGCTAATTTTACGCTTTCGACAACTCTTTTTTCGATTCGAAACCAAATAAATGATGTGCTTTAATCAAATCGGAGATTCCTTCTGGAAGCATTTTTTCCCATCCTTTAGTATCGTTGCTAATCAATTTCAGTACTTCTCTCGAGAATATTTTAAGATTTTTTCTGTCAAATTCAGTGATGTCCACCACTTTGCCATTATAAGCAAAGAACTTGTATAACTCTTTCATTCTTGGATGTACTTTCAAATTTTGTGAAGTAACAATGTTGCCATGTTCATCTTCCATAGGATATAAGAAAACTTTTATATCGCGATAGAATAATTTTCCGAAAGCTTCCAAAATACCACCACTTAAATGGCGATAGTATTTCTCATCAAAAATATCAACCAAATTACTCACTCCCATCGCCAATCCCATTCGGGCTTTGGTATAATCAGAGAAATATTCCACTACTTTATAATATTCTTGGAAATTCGAAATCATCACCGTTTGACCAAGCGAACAAAGCAATTCAGCTCTGTCCATAAAATCACGTTCATCGATTTCTCCGTCAGAACGCAAATTTGAAAGTGTGATTTCAAATATTACTAAAGTATTTTCTTTCTCAACTTTGTTTTCTTCTAAAAACATTTTCAGCGATTGCTCATACATATCAATATTTACATTCGTAACCGGACGGAAACTTCCTCTTAAAGCCAAAATGTTTTTCTTGTATAAAATCGCTGCTGGTAAAATGTTTTTTCCGTCTGGACCAAACATTACGGCATCTGTCATTCCGTTTTTCACCAATTGCAAACTCATCAGTCGATTGTCAACATTGGCGAAACTTGGACCAGAAAAGTTGATGGTATCGATTTCCAATTGGTCTTTATCTAAGTGATCGTACAAATAGCGCAGCAATTTTTTCGGATCATTGTATTTGTAATATGCACCATAAATTAAATTTACTCCTAAAACACCAAGTGTTTCTTGTTGTAAACGCGGATCGGTTTCTTTGAATCGAATGTGAAGAATAATTTCGTTGTAATCTTCGGTAGGTTCTACTTGGTATTTTATTCCAACCCAACCATGACCTTTGAATTGTTTTGCAAAATCGATAGTTGAAACCGTATTTGCGTAACTAAAAAACATTTTATTGGGATGTTTTTCCCTATCCAAACGCTTTTCAATTAGATCCGTTTCATGAGTAAGCATTTTTTTAAGTCGGCTTTCTGTAACATAACGACCATCATCTTCAATTCCGTAAATAGCATCACTAAAATCTTTATCATACGCCGACATTGCTTTTGCAATTGTACCAGAAGAACCTCCAGATCTAAAAAAATGCCGTACCGTTTCTTGTCCAGCTCCAATTTCAGCAAAAGTTCCATAAATGTTATCATTAAGATTAATTCGCAACGCCTTGTCTTTTAAAGAAGGTATGTGCTCTATAACCTTATCTCCCTTTAATTTGATGTTTAATTCTGAATTTGCCATATTGATTTTAATTCAATGCAAAGTTAATAAATTAGAAACGGTTTCAAATGATAAATATTCCTATTTTTGTGGAAATAATGCAACTTATTTGTTTTTATTGCCCTCGACTTTTATCAAAAACCGTGCTAAAATGAATGTTTATTTTTTAGGAACTGGAACTTCTCAAGGTATTCCCGTAATTGGAAGCAATCATTCGGTGTGTAAAAGTGAAGATGTAAAAGATAAAAGATTGCGAGTTTCTGTTTGGATTTACGATGAAAATTTTTCTATTGTAATTGATTGCGGCCCCGATTTTAGACAACAAATGCTCACTTCCAATTGTCAACAAATAGATGCGATTTTATTTACGCATGAACATGCCGATCATACTTCTGGTTTGGATGATATTCGTCCGTTTTATTTTCATCAAGGAAATATTCCAATCTATGCCCACAAACGAGTACTTCAAAATTTAAACAAACGATTTGATTATATTTTAGAAGAAGCTAATAAATATCCTGGAGCACCAACGGTTGATAGTGTAGAAGTTATAAATAATGTCTCCTTTACGATAAAAAATAAAACAATAATTCCCATTAATACACTACACGGGAATTTGCAAGTTTTTGGTTATCGAATAGAAAATTTCGCCTATTTAACCGATGTGAAAACAATCGAAGAATCCGAAATGAATAAGTTAAAAGGATTGAAAGTATTGGTTATTAACGCATTAAGAGAAGAACCGCATCATTCACATTTTAGTTTGCAAGATGCGTTAGATTTTATAACTTTGGTTCAACCAGAAAAAGCATATCTAACACACATAAGTCATCTTTTAGGGTTCCATGAGGAAGTTCAAAAAAAATTACCGCCTACTGTTTTTTTGGCGTATGACAATCTAACTATTAAAATTTAATTTAAGAAAATAATGAAAAAACAATTGATATTATACCTATTCATCGTAGCAGTTTTGATGAATGTATTTACATACATGTATTTTACAAAGAAGGAAACTTCCAATATTGAAAAGATAGAAACATCAAGTAAAAAATTAAAAGATAGTATTGCAACCTTGTCGGATGAAATTTTTGACGCTAATTATTTTTCTTTAGAACATAATGATAGGGCTCAAAATTATCTTGAAAATTATGATATTAGGGGATTAATGCCATTGGTAAAAAATGAATTAATGAATTATAACGATAGTCCAGATGGTAATAAATATATCGATCAAGCTAAAATGGGCGAACAAAAATTCATCATCAACAAAATAAAAATTTTAAATCATCGTTGGATAATTGCCGATTACAATAACGGACAATTATGGGGAGAAGTACTTTTGAAATATTTTGTAAATGACGACAAAACCATTTCGTTCGAAACGGTTCAATCGTTTTTATATCCGCAACAATAAATAGTATAGTCATAACTAAATTGAAAGAATATGTTTAAAAAAATAATAGTTTCCTTTTTTATTTTTTCCAGTTTGATTTCCTGTAAATGGGCTGATCAAGGCGAAGATAAGACAAACGAAAAAGAAACAAATGCTAAAGATGTTGTAGTTGGTGGCGATAAAGATGAAGATGGATGCTTAGCATCGGCGGGTTATACGTGGTCTAAATTAAACAAAGAATGTATTCGCGTTTTTACCGGAATTCAATTGCTACCAGTTGATAAATCAAAAAATCAAGACGATGCTGTTTTTGCAGTATACCTGCTTTTTGATGAATCTCGAGATAATGTCGAATTGTTTTTACCCAATCAAGATGAGTCGGTAATTGTGAAACGGGAAGCCGAAGGAAAATCATGGATTAATGGCGATTGGGAACTAATTCCATATAAAGGTTACCAATTGAAAAAAGCTGGGAAATTAGTATTTGCTGGCGATGGTGAAATGGGTAATAAAGTATCAGGAAGTGACGATAGCGAAGATGTTGCTCCCTAAATAAAAAGATATTCAATTTTAATTATTGCTGCAACCAATTTCTAAAATCATAAAAATTTTGTGGCGCTACACCATGACCTATAGGATATTCTTTGTAAATTATTGAAATCCCCAATGCTGCCAAAGCTGGTTCTGTTTTCCGTGCCCATTCTACCGGAATTACCTGATCTACTTTTCCGTGGGAAGCGAAAATCTTCAATTTTGACAAATCATTTTCTTTAAAATTATCCGTAGCCATTTCGGTGTTTAAATAACCACTCATAGCCACCAAACGCTTCACTTTTTCTGGATAGGATAATGCAACAGCATAACTTAAAATACTACCTTGACTAAAACCAATCAAAGTTACATTATTGGCATCAATAGGATATTTTAAAATTAATTCATCAATAAAATCAACAATTAAATCTCTCGAAATTTTGGCTTGATCAATGTCGGAAAACTTAGTCGAATCCGCATCAAAATTGATAGCATACCAAGCATAACTTCCGTACATCATATCATAAGGAGCACGTGCCGAAACAACAAAATACTCTTCTGGAAGCTCCGAAGCAAACGAAAATAAATCCTCTTCATTGCTTCCGTAACCATGCAGTAGTAGTAGCAAAGGGTTTTTATCGAGTATAGTTTTAGGTTCGCGGATTAAATGATATAAGGACATGATTTTTTCCCCAAATATATTTTATTTTATCCACCTATTCTATTTTTTTCATCTTCCAAACCACTATTTCTGTTTCGGGCTTTTTTAACTTCATCATTACCAAAATTATAACTCAAGCTAAATCGCACTTGGCGACTATCATTACCTCCATCTCCTTTTATGATTAAGCTTCCGAATTCAGAATTTCCTCTCCATGGTGCAGTGTACAAAATATCCGAAAAGGCAATTCGAGCATTCAATTTTTTACTTAAAAATTTCTTTTGGAATGCAATGTCTAATGAACCTAAACTTCCAGTTCTATAAGTTCCTCCCCAAACCGATGGCGAATTGTACCAACCTGAAACTTCCATAGTAATATCCTTAGGTAAATTGAATGTATTTTGACCAAACAAATTTAAAGTTTCTTGATGCATTGAGGTAAACGAAGGATCTGTTGCAATGTATTTGCTAGTAAAAGCATTTACACTCATGTAAACATTCCACCATTTATTGACTTTAAAAGGATACGAAATTCCAAAATTAATAACTTCATTATTAGCTACATTTTTCGAAGTCAAATAGTTTCTGTTGGCGCCATCCGGTTCTGTAACTTGCGCAAAAAAATCAGTAATGTAGCTATAGCTTAATGTAGTTATGAGTTTGTATTTGAAAGTATGTGACAACTTCACATTATTAGTGTATTGAGGTTTTAAAAAAGGATTTCCCTTGGTAAACGACAATTCATCCAATTGATTTTGAAACGGATTTAGGGATTGATAACTAGGTCTTTCAATACGCTTACTATAAATTAAAGCCAATGAATTGTTGTCATTAATAAGATACGTAATACCGCCACTTGGAAAAAAATCGATGTAATTTCGTTTTACTCTTTCATTTCCATTTTGTTGCGTGCTCAATAGTTTTCCATCTGAATTGGTGTTTTCAACACGAAGTCCAATTTGGAAATTTATTTTCTTAAAATTCATATTGTAGTTTACATAAGCAGCATTGATATTCTCGTTATAGTTGAATTTATTACTCGTGTCTTCATTAAATACAGGCGTACCAGAAGAATAGTTGTACACATTAAAAATATTTTTTGTTTTCACTAAAGACAATTTGAAACCAGTACCTACTTTTCCACCAAATAATTTATGCTCGTAATCACTTTTTAACGATGAGATTGCTATAGCAATTGGTGTTTCCTGCGAATTAACTACGCCATTTAGAACAACGGTTTCTGTAGCATCATAATAGTGATTGGGTTGGAAATTTTTCCGATCACTATTGAATTTTCCAAAATCCAAATCAATGTTGAAGGATTGTT
>JAYVFV010000073.1:0-2037 GCA_043772885.1 Flavobacteriales bacterium | reverse complement strand
GAAAACTGGGAAAAAGCAGAAAGTGCTATCATTAGTGCTGCAAAGGACAAAGGTCTAAATTATGTAATTGAATATGGTGAAGCCGCTTTCTATGGTCCGAAACTTGATTTTATGGTAAATGATGCTTTAGGAAGAAAATGGCAATTAGGAACTATTCAGGTTGATTACAACTTACCGGAGCGCTTCGAATTAACTTACAAAGGAGCTGATGATAAATTACATAGACCCGTTATGATTCACCGTGCGCCATTTGGTTCAATGGAGCGTTTTATCGCTATTTTACTGGAACATACGGCTGGAAATTTTCCTCTTTGGTTAATGCCCGAACAAGCTATAATATTATCTTTGAGTGAGAAATTTGAAAATTATGCAAAAAAAGTTTTGGAATTGCTGGAAAATCACGAAATTCGCGCCCTAATTGATAATCGTAACGAAACAATTGGAAGAAAAATTCGTGAGGCAGAAGTTCAAAAAATGCCGTTCATGTTGATTGTGGGAGAAGAAGAAGAGAAAAACGGAACGATTTCAGTGCGTCGTCACGGTCAAGAAGGTAAAGGAAATATAACGGTTACTGTTGAGGAATTTGCGAAAATTGTAAATGAAGAGATTTCCAAAACATTAAAAACATTTGAAGTTTAATTAAAAATATAGAGCCATAGCAATTAGAAACAACAGAGGTTATCAACCTAGAGTAGAAAAAACAGCAGCCCATAGAATTAATGAATTAATTCGTGGTGTTTCAGAAGTACGTCTCGTTGGCGAAAATATTGAGCCGGGTGTTTTCAAATTCACAGAAGCTCTTAAGTTAGCAGAACAATTTGAAGTAGATTTGGTTGAAATTTCTCCCAATGCTGATCCACCCGTATGTAAATTGATGGATTATGGTAAATTTATTTATCAACAAAAAAAGCGTGACAAAGAGCTAAAAGCAAAATCAACTCAAACTACTGTAAAAGAAATTCGTTTTGGTCCTCAAACTGATGAACATGATTATGAATTTAAAAGAAAAAACGCAGAAAAATTTTTAAAAGAAGGGTCAAAGTTGAAAGCCTTCGTGTTTTTTAAAGGACGTTCGATTATTTATAAAGAACAAGGTCAAATTTTATTGTTGCGTTTAGCACAAGATTTAGAAGAATATGGTAAAGTGGAAGCGATGCCAGTTTTAGAAGGAAAGCGAATGATTATGTTCATTGCTCCAAAGAAAAAAAGTAAGTAAGTAAGTTAAATTAAATAAACTAGGAAAAATGCCTAAAATGAAAACAAAATCTAGTGCCAAAAAGCGATTCAAAGTAACTGGCTCTGGAAAAATCAAAAGAAAACACGCTTTTAAAAGTCACATTCTTACCAAAAAATCTAAAAAGCGAAAATTGGCTTTAACACATTCTGCTTTGGTTCACAAAACAGATGAAAAAAGCATTAAACAACAATTAAGAATTATCTAAAAGTTTGATAGTTGATAGTTGATGGATTTATACCATCAACCGACAACCAACAACTAATATTTAATCTTTAGGTTAAAAATTATTTAAATAACCTTGCAGTATGGCCAATAAGTTACCTTGATTTAATTCGGTACGCCTGCTACAAAAAACAAAAAAATTATGCCAAGATCAGTAAATTCAGTTGCTAAAAGAGCAAGAAGAAAAAAAATAATGAAGCAAGCCAAAGGTTTCTTTGGTCGTCGTAAAAACGTTTGGACAGTTGCTAAAAATGCGGTTGAAAAAGCAATGTGCTATGCATACCGCGATAGAAAAGTGAACAAGAGAAATTTTCGATCTTTATGGATTACGCGTATCAACGCTGGAGCTCGTTTAGAAGGAATGTCTTATTCACAGTTTATGGGAAAAGTTAAAGCTAACGGTATCGAATTGAACCGTAAAGTTCTTGCTGATTTAGCAATGAATCACCCAGAAGCATTCAAAGCAGTACTTAAAAAAGTAAAATAAACGTTTGTACAACACTATTTAACTTACTTATAAATAAAAAATCCCAGTCTTTTGATTGGGATTTTTTTTGTTTAGAAGCACATCGTCTTTC
>JAYVFV010000072.1:0-2037 GCA_043772885.1 Flavobacteriales bacterium | reverse complement strand
TTTTCTTGATCTATAAAAGAATTATCAACCGCATAGTTGCATATATCACCGAAGTAAATCCAGATTATCCATTTGCAAAAAGCCTTGCCTCTACGATTGTGGAAGGAAGTCTACACCAACATTTTTTGCAACAGCACATCGACACCATTACTGATTGCTGCGAAACTATTTCTCCTTCGGATTTTTATATTAACCTAGTTCAAAATGTTTTAAGAAAATAGACGTATGACTCCACTCAAAAGATACTATAGTTTACTTGGCCTTGACAAAAAAGACGTCATGCAGCTTTTCTTCTATGCCATTTTCGCCGGATTGATTAGCTTGTCTTTGCCACTTGGAATTCAAGCCATTATCAACTTTATACAAGCCGGAAGAATCAGCGCCTCCTGGATTGTACTGATTATTCTTGTTGTAATTGGCGTTGCATTGGTCGGAATTCTATCGCTCATGCAATTGCGCATTACTGAAAATTTGCAACAAAAAATATTTGTTCGTTCCTCCTTCGATTTTGCTTCACGTTTTCCCAAAATAAAATTCGAGTCAATCTATAATGTTTATCCTCCAGAGCTCGCAAGTCGCTTTTTTGACACCATATCCATTCAAAAAGGAACTTCTAAACTTCTAATTGACTTCTCTGCCGCTTTATTGCAGATCGTTTTTGGGATTATATTGCTTTCGCTGTACCATCCATACTTTATCTTGTTTGGAATTCTTTTAATAATCTTACTGTATGTTATCTTTAGATTCTCGTACAGATCGGGTTTAGAAACGAGCATGAAAGAATCTCACTTTAAATATAAAGTAGCCAATTGGTTGCAAGAAATGGCACGAAATAATTTTAGCTTTAGAAGGATTTTGAATTATGATTTTGCTTTAGAGAAAAACAATACTTTGGTTAAAGACTATTTGAGTTATCGCGAAAAACATTTTAAGATTATTCAAAGACAATTTACGCAACTCATCATCTTCAAAATGATTATTACCGCAAGCCTTTTGTCAATAGGAGGTTATTTGGTTATTAGTCAACAAATGAATATTGGTCAGTTTGTCGCTGCTGAAATCATAATTCTACTAGTGATCAATTCGGTTGAAAAAATAATCCTTGGACTCGAAACTTTCTACGATGTACTGACGTCGGTTGAAAAAATTGGTAGTATTACCGACATGGATTTAGAAGAAGAAATCTTAGTTGAAAAAGACTATTGCTTTACCAATATTCAACTAGAGACTGAAAATCTTAAATTCCGTTTTCCTGAAACAAAAAATGATGTCTTGAAATCCATATCGTTAACAATAGCGCAAGGTGAAAGAATATTTATTGAAGGCGAAAATGGCTCTGGAAAGACAACGCTTATTCGTGTTTTGTCAGGCTTACTTCAACCCACTTCTGGGGCTTTCTTTATTAATGATGACACCTTTCGAAAAATCAATTTACAACAATATCGCGCTCAAATCGGGACTATTTTAAACGGCGAAACGCCTTTTGAAGGAACAATTAAAGAGAACATTACTTTTAATGACCCTACGGTAAACGAGGAACAATTAAAATGGGCGATTGATGCTGTTCAACTTGGGCCATTAATTAAATCTTTGCCAAAAGGTTTGGATACAGGAATTTTCCCAGAAGGAAAACAATTATCATCTTCAAATGCTAGAAAAATCCTATTGGCTAGAAGCATTATCCATAAACCAAAAATCCTATTCTACGAAAATCCGACAGATAATATGGATGAAGATATAGCCAATCAAATCATCGATTTTATCTTGTCGCCTGAGAACAAATGGACAGTAATTGTATCGTCAAAAAACGAACGATGGAAAAGCAATTGCTCGAAAGTAATCACACTCGAAAACGGGAAAATTATTGCTGAAATAAAAAAATAATTCTATGCTAAATTTATCAAGTACAGATCAAAAAATTGGGTCGCTAGAGAAGTATTCTACAGTGTATAACCTAGCAAATAGACCGCATTACAAGATTTTAAATAGAATTATTGCGAGTGTTTCATTGTTAGTTCTTATCGCATTATTCTTGCC
>JAYVFV010000071.1:0-2039 GCA_043772885.1 Flavobacteriales bacterium | reverse complement strand
ATCGCTTGGCCAGTAATTTCCTCAACTGCTACAACTTTGGCAGCTTTTATTCCGTTAGCATTATGGCCAGGGACAGTTGGTAAGTTCATGGTATATTTTCCAATAACATTATCTTGCGTTTTGGGTGCATCTTTATTTGTTGCAATGGTTATAAATGCAGCTATGACTGGTGGATTTATGGATATTGAAGATAAGAATATCAGTAAGCAAAAATTAAAAAATCAAACTATTATTTTGCTTGCAATTGCATTTCTTTTTGGAATAATAGGTTATTTAATTATAGGTTATTTCGGAATTACGATTATTATTTTTAGTGAAACTTTTTCAAAGGTAATTTGCCATTTATCATTAATCTATTTAATTTTAATTTGGGCTTATCATTTAAAAGTTTTCAAATGGACACAAGACTTTCAACACAGTTTTTTTCCTAGATTAGAAGCCAAATACCAAGTTTTCTTGGGTAAAATCTTGACAGGAAAACGTGCAGCAATTTCTTTAGCTGTAATCATCGGATTATTATTTTTCTCATTTGTTTTACTTAGAATTTTTCCAAGAGAAGTTTTATTTTTCCCAAACAATGTTCCGAAACAAAACATTGTTTACATAGAATATCCTCAAGGAACCGATATTTCTAAAACCAATACCGCTACTTTATTTGTTGAAAAACAAGTTATTGAAGTTCTGAAAAAATATGTTGACAAAGATACCAACGAAAATTTCTTGGCAGAAAGCATTGTATCTCAAGTAGGTATGGGTGCAGGAAACCCAAATGTTGATGTTGGAAATCAATCGGAATCGCCATACAAAGGAAAAGTTACAGTGAATTTTGTTGAGTTTAATAAGCGTCGTGGCATTGACACCAATAAAGTTTTAGAGGAAATTCGAGCCAAAGTAAATAATATCGCTGGTGCCAAAATCACGGTCGAAAAAGATGCAGCTGGACCGCCAAGTGGTTACCCAATAAGTTTGCAATTGTCAGGAACCAATTACGATCAAATGTTGGTCGAAGCCGATAAAGTCATTTCGTTTATCAACTCGAAAAACATTTCTGGAATCGAAAAATTAAATATCGATGTCAATAAAGAATCGCCCGAACTCGAAATGAAGATAGATCGTGTAGGAGTGGGAAGTTTAGGAGCAACAACCGGTCAAGTTGGTTTCACAATGCGGCGAGCAATTTATGGTCAAGAAATCTCGAAATATAAAGAAGGTAAAGACGATTATGATATTACAATGCGTTTGCAAGAAGATCAGCGCAAGAGCGAAAGTGTGTTATTCAACCAGCCAGTTACATTCAGAAATCAGAATAATGGACAAATTATTCAAGTACCAATTTCGGCAATTTCGACCACCGAAAAGAAATATACGTTTAATCAAATTAAACGTAAAAACTCGAAACGTGTTATGACTATCTATTCGAATGTTTTGACCGGAGCTAATGGTGATGCTATTACAAAACAAATTGAAACAGCATTAAAAACGGTCAATTACAAAATGTCAGGTGATATTACCTATTCGTTTTCGGGTGAGCAAGAACAACAGAAAAAAGACTCTAGTTTTTTGTTTGGCGCACTGCTTTTGGCATTAGCAAGTATCACAATTATTATAGTGTTGCAGTTTAATTCCATTTCTAAAACCATGGTAATTATGTTTACCGTTTTACTTAGTTTTTCAGGGGTTTTCTATGGATACGTAATTTGCCAGATGGATTTTGTAATCCTTATGACCATGATGGGGATCATTGCTTTGTCAGGAATTGTAGTGAAAAACGGAATTGTATTAATGGATTTTTTCGTTTTATTATTAGATGCGAAAGTGGCTGATAAAAAAGTGACTTCACACGACGATTTATCGATTGATGAAATTAAAGAAGTAATTATCATTTCAGGAAAATCACGATTACGACCAGTTCTATTAACGGCTTTAACTGCAATTTTAGGATTAATTCCATTAGCAATTGGACTCAATTTCGATTTCTTTGGTTTGATTACCGATTTGAATCCGCATTTGTACATGGGAGGCGACAATGTAATTTTCTG
>JAYVFV010000070.1:0-2046 GCA_043772885.1 Flavobacteriales bacterium | reverse complement strand
CCAACCAATTATGAATTTCTACTGCGATTTGGGTATCAAACTAAAAACCAAACGCTATTGGATTTTGTGAATCTAACGTTGACGAAAATGGCTCATGGCGGATTGTTCGATACTATTGACGGTGGATTTTCACGCTATTCTGTCGACATGAAATGGCATGTTCCACATTTCGAAAAAATGCTTTATGACAACGGGCAATTAATGTCTCTTTATGCAAATGCCTATAAACTAACCGGAAATAAACTCTATAAAGAAGTCATTGAAAAAACATTAAAATTCGTCGAAAAAGAATGGCTTACAAAAGAGGGAAGTTTTTATTCAGCGCTTGACGCAGATAGTTTAAATAGTGAAAATCATCTTGAAGAAGGAGCGTTTTATGTTTGGACAAAGTCAGAATTACAAACCTTACTTCAAGACGATTTCGAATTATTTTCATTGGTTTTCAACATCAATGAATTCGGATTTTGGGAACATGAAAATTATGTTTTAATCCAAAATCACTCATTGGAAGAAATAGCTTTTCAACAAAATATTGATTTACAAAGTTTAATACAAAAGAAAAAACATTGGGAACAAATCCTTTATATCGAAAGAGAAAAAAGAAGTAAACCAAGATTAGACGATAAATGTTTAACCTCTTGGAATGCCATTATGCTCAAGGGTTTTGTTGAAGCGTATAAAGCAACTGGAACTAAACATTATTTAGACATTGCTTTGCAAAATGCTGATTTTATTATCAATAAAATATGGAGTTCGGGAGGAAATTTAAAACACAGCTACAAAGACGGAAAAGCTACAATCAATGGTTTTCTCGAAGATTATGCTCATGTTATTCAGGCTTTCATTGCTTTACATGAAGTCACGTTTGACGAAAAATGGTTGCAAAAAGCCAAGCAATTGACAGATTACACTTTTGATAATTTCTATAATGCTGCAGCGCAGTTTTTTTCTTTTACTTCGCATCAGGATGATGCTTTGATTGCGACTCATTTTGAAGTCGAAGACAATGTGATCGCGGCTTCCAACTCTGTAATGGCAACTGTTCTATTTAAAATGAGTATTTATTTTAACAACAGTTATTATGAAAAAATTTGTCGGCAAATGGTTCAGAATATAATCCCAACAGTTGCTTATCCATCAGCATTTTCGAATTGGCTGAATGTAGTATTGGATTTTTCAGAACAGAATAGGGAATTGGCAATTTGTGGCGTTAATGCAATGGGATATTTAGTGAAAATCAATGAAAATTATTTGCCTAATGTTGTAATTGCAGGAAGTCTATTTGATGGTACACTACCGTTTTTAGAAAATCGATTTGCTGAAAGTGAAACTTTATTTTACTTATGCCAAAATAAAACCTGTAAACTCCCGTCATCAAATTTTGAAGAAATCAACAAGGAAATCCTTCAATAGTCATAAGAAAATCGTACTATTGTTATTATTAATTAATTAAAATATAAAGTCATGGCATTAGGAGATTTTTTTAAAAAATTATTTGGTTCATCACCAAAAGAAATGGCAGATAAAGCAGAAACTTTTGCTGAAGAAACACTGGAAAAAGCAAAAGTAGCCGCAGCTCCACTAGTTGACAAGGTGGAAGATTTTGTGGATACAGCAAGAGAAAAAGTAAGCGAACATATTCCGGCTGCTAAAGAAACGTTTGAAAATGTAGTAGAAACGGTAAAAGAAAAGGCAAGTGAATATGCTGAAAAAGCAGAAGAAATGGCAGAAAATGCCGTTGCAAGTGTGAAAAATGCTTTTACAAATGATGCTTCTGATGATGCCGAAGAAATAAGAACTAAAGCAGAAGATGTTGTAAAACCAGCTGATGAAAATGCCGATTAATTTTTAAAATTACTATTTTTGTCAAAATAATTTATCCCGTCCCGAAGTCTCGGGATTCGGGATTTTTTTATCAAATTATGGAAAAGAAAGAACTGCGCTATATCCATTCCTTCGCGGAATATTTTGATCAATTTATCAAACTTTTAATTGACTATTCGCCAAAGTTAATTTCAGCTTTGGTCATTCTTTTCATTGGACTTT
>JAYVFV010000069.1:0-5646 GCA_043772885.1 Flavobacteriales bacterium | reverse complement strand
TTACCACGGGTTTAAACCCGTGGTAATTTAAAAAAAGATATAACGGACAGCAGGAAATAGCTCCTACTATTACATAGAATTGTACACTTTTAATGCTTCTTTCAAAATGGCAACCGAACGAACTAAATCCTCTTTTTTCAAAACATAAGCGATTCGCACTTCGTTTAATCCAACATTAGGAGTAGAATAGAAGCCAGCAGCTGGAGCGACCATAACCGTTTCGCCATTAAAATCAAACGATTCTAATAACCACTGTGCAAAATCATCAGCATTTTTAATTGGCAATTGTGCAATACAATAAAAAGCTCCTTTTGGAGTACCTACCTTTACGCCTTCAATTTTATTCAGCTCTGAAATAAGTATATCTCTACGACCTCTATATTCATCAATCACTTCATCAAAATAACTTTGCGGCGTATCTAAAGCAGCTTCACTTGCAATTTGAGCAAAGGTTGGTGGACTTAATCGCGCTTGAGCAAATTTCATTGCTGTTGCCATTACTTCTTTATTTTTTGAGACGATGCATCCAATTCGGGCACCACACATGCTGTATCTTTTTGAAACAGAATCAATCATTATGGCATTTTCTTCGATGCCTTCAATGTTCATGATAGAATAATGCTTTTCGTTTTCATCGTATACAAATTCGCGATACACTTCATCCGCAATTAAAAATAAATCGTGCTTTTTGACCATTGCCGCCAATTGCAATATTTCGTCTTTAGAATACAAATATCCTGTTGGATTTCCAGGATTGCAAATTAGTATTGCTTTGGTTTTTGCTGTAATTAATTTTTCAAAATCGGCAATTGGAGGTAAGGCAAATCCGGTGTCTATAGTTGAAATTACGGGCACCACTTTCACTCCGGATGCAATAGAAAATCCATTGTAATTCGCATAAAATGGTTCTGGAATAATAACTTCATCATTGACATCCATGGTGCTTCCCATGGCAAATAATAAGGCTTCTGAACCTCCTGTTGTAATGATGATATCTTCCAATTCAATTGGTAATCCGTGATTTTTATAATACTGTGAAAGTTTTCTTCTATAACTTTCAAATCCAGCGGAATGACTGTATTCCAATACTTTTATTTCTACATTTTTAACAGCATTTAGAGCTATTTCAGGAGTTTTAATATCAGGTTGACCAATGTTTAAATGGTATACTTTATTTCCTTTTTTCTTAGCAATATCAGCATAAGGCACCAATTTTCTAATTGGAGATTCCGGCATTTGTTTTCCTTTATTTGAAATTTTTGGCATGATGAAGTTTTTTGTTGTGCAAATTTGCATTTTTTTATTTTAAATCGCATTTTTTTAGTTTATAAATTGTTAAAAGAAATACTATATCTACTATTTTAATTAAATTTATAAAAAAAATAGCTGCATGAAAGTCAAACTAATACTCTTCCTTTTTGTATTGTTTATAATCCCCACTTTTTCTCAAAATGGATTCAGAATTGAAAACAACAAAAAAAAGGTAGTTATTCCATTCAAGTTTATTAATAACCTGATAATCATTCCGATTAATGTTAATGGAACGACGCTGAACTTTCTATTAGATACAGGAGTTGAAGAAACAATTTTGTTTAGTTTAGAAGAGAATGAAGAGGTTGTATTTTCCAATCTTGATAAAATTATGTTTAGAGGAATTGGTACTAATGAGCCATTTGAAGGATTAAAATCATCCGAAAATAAGTTATCTATAAATGGCTATAATGATAATCATCACACTATTTATATAGTTTTAAACCAGAATATGAATATTTCTTCACAAGTAGGAGTACCTGTTAACGGAATAATTGGATACCATTTTTTTAAAAATAATTGCATTGATATTAACTATAATAGAAAAAGAATAGTGGTTTACGACGACATTAATTCTATTTCAAAAAGATTAAGTAAATATCAAAAAATTCCAATTTTTATAGAAGAAAAAAAACCCTATATTAAAACAACCATCCAAATGTAAAATGCCCCAAATGAGATCGATGCAAAACTATTAATTGATATTGGTAATTCAGATGCCATTTGGTTGTTTGAAGAAAAAGACAAAAGAATAAAAGTTTCTGATAAAAATTTCGATGATTATTTAGGATTGGGTTTTAGCGGAACAGTGTATGGAAAACGCTGTAGAATAAAAAAATTCCAAATTGATAATTTCTCATTTGAAAAACCAATTGTTGCTATGCCAGATTCAGTTTCTTTGCGCGACATTAAAATGGTAGAAAATAGAGTTGGCTCGATTGGCTCCGAAATTATGAAGCGATTTTCTATTGTTTTTGATTATATGGAAAATCAAATTTATTTGAAGAAAAATGATAATTTCAAACTGCAATTTAATTATAATATGAGTGGTCTTGAAATTCAACATCAAGGTCTTGAATGGGTAAAGCAATCCTATGAAGAAAAATCGAGTGGCTCTACCGTGTTTTTTGACTTAAGTGATGGAGAAAAATCGACAAAAAGTCTAAAGTATAAATTTGAATTAAAACCAAGTTATGCTGTTTTTAGTGTTAGAAAAGATTCTCCGTCAGATGTAGTAGGATTAAAAATTGGTGACGAGGTTAAAACAATCAATGGTCGTTTTTGTTACAATTATACGTTAGAAGAAATAAACGAAATATTAAAATCGGAAGAAGATAGGTTGATAACTATCGAAGTCTTACGAAATAATAAACCTCTAAAATTTAAAATTAAACTTAAAAATATTATATAAATGAAAAAACCCACAATTGTGGGTTTTTTCATTTATTGCATTGGACTACTTTTTTTCTTTTGAAGAAGATTTTCTTCTTCTTTAACAAGTACTTCTCCTTTTATTTTCAGGGCTACTCGACCTCCTTCAACATTCGCAGCATTACTTTCAACTGAAATAGTTTTACGAATTGGTCCCGGATTCATATTGTACTTTACACTTATTTCACCAGTTTTTCCCGGAAGTATAGGTTCTGTAGGTTTACTCGGAACAGTACATCCGCATGTAGATTGTACATTGGTAATAATTAATGGAGCATCCCCAGTATTAGTAAATACAAAAACCCGAACTCCGCTATCTACATCTTTATAAACATTACCATAATCAATAGTGTTATCTCTATCCTTAAATTCTATTTTTGCCTGAGCAAAACCCATTGAACTAAATACTACTGCTATAATAAAAGTAATTTTTTTCATCTTCTTTTTTTATTTGGTTACTGTAAAAATAGGTACTTTAAATTAATGCACAAAAAATTAATTCTTAATTTTTTATAAAAGCACTTATTACTTACTTTTGCGGGGTGTAACAATAAACATACCAAAATTTTTCGCTTTTTTTATTAGAAGCGAATGGCTTGGGCTTTATCAGTTATCCATTTTCCTGCTTTCCGCTATATTTTTACACCTGACAGGTTTTAAAACCTGTCAGGTGTAAAAGATATCGCTTCAATCAGGGCTAGAAAATAAACGCATTGTATTTTTGTTAACACCAAATAAGAACTATTTTAGAAGTATTCTAAAATCTGATATTTAAAATTATATGATTCCTGCACAATTCAACACTAAAGAAGTAGAACAAAAGTGGTACGACTACTGGATGAAAAATGATTATTTTACATCCAAACCCGATCATAGAACGCCGTACACCATTGTAATTCCACCACCCAATGTGACGGGAGTCTTACACATGGGACACATGCTCAACAATACGATTCAAGACGTATTAATTCGTCGTGCGCGTTTAAAAGGATTCAATGCGTGTTGGGTGCCAGGAACCGACCATGCTTCTATTGCAACTGAAGCTAAAGTAGTTGCGAAACTAAAAAGTGAAGGAATTAATAAAAACGATTTAACGCGTGAGGAATTCTTAAAACACGCATGGGATTGGACTAACAAATATGGCGGAACAATATTAGAACAACTCAAACAATTGGGTTGCTCTTGCGATTGGAGTCGTACTAAATTCACTATGGATGACGATATGTCAGCATCGGTAATACATTCGTTTGTAGATTTATACAATAAAGGGATGATTTATCGCGGTTACCGAATGGTAAATTGGGATCCAGAAGCGAAAACAACTTTGTCTGATGAAGAAGTTATCTTCGAAGAACGTCAGGGAAAACTCTATTTCATCAACTATAAAATTGAAGGAACTGAAGATTTCTTAACTGTAGCAACAACGCGTCCCGAAACTATTTTTGGTGACACTGCTGTTTGTATTAACCCAAATGACGAACGGTTTTCGCATCTAAAAGGCAAAAAAGCAATTGTTCCTATATGTGGAAGAGTGATTCCGATAATCGAAGATGAGTATGTGGATATCGAATTCGGAACCGGGTGTTTAAAAGTGACGCCAGCTCACGATATGAACGATAAGACATTAGGAGAAAAACACAACCTCGAAATCATCGATATTTTTAATGACGATGCTTCCTTAAATTCATTCGGATTGCATTACCAAGGAAAAGATCG
The DNA here is from genome assembly GCA_043772885.1 of Flavobacteriales bacterium. Lineage (GTDB taxonomy): Bacteria > Bacteroidota > Bacteroidia > Flavobacteriales > Flavobacteriaceae > Flavobacterium. The sequence goes on along the minus strand of JAYVFV010000069.1, from coordinate 1,188 downwards.
ATTTGTTGTTCGCAACGAAATTGCATCCGAATTGGAAAAAATAGGAGCATTAGCAAAAACCGAAAACTATCTAAATAAAGTAGGAACTTCCGAAAGAACCAAAGCCGTTATCGAACCACGTTTGTCGGATCAATGGTTTTTAAGTATGGAAGAACTAGTTAAACCAGCTATCAAAGCTGTTCTAGAAACAGAAGAAATAAAATTGTATCCTTCCCGTTTTAATAACACTTACAAACATTGGTTGGAAAACATCCGCGATTGGAATATTTCTCGCCAATTGTGGTGGGGACAACAAATTCCAGCTTATTTCTACGGCGATGGAAAAGAAGATTTTGTAGTTGCCGAAACTATTGAAAAAGCATTAGAAATAGCGAAGCAAAAAACCAGCAACCAACAACTGACAACTGACAACCTTACTCAAGATGCCGATGCACTCGACACTTGGTTCTCTTCTTGGTTGTGGCCAATGGCAGTTTTTGGCGGCATTTTAGATCCCGAAAGTGAAGATTTTAAGTATTATTACCCAACCAACGATTTGGTTACGGGTCCCGATATTTTGTTCTTCTGGGTAGCACGTATGATTATTGCAGGTTATGAATATACGGGTCAAAAACCATTTACGAATGTGTATTTAACCGGATTGGTTCGTGACAAACAACGTCGTAAGATGTCAAAATCATTAGGAAATTCGCCAGAACCATTGGAGTTAATTGAAAAATTCGGAGCCGATGGCGTTCGGGTTGGATTACTTTTAAGTGCTTCTGCAGGAAACGACATCATGTTCGATGAAGAATTGTGCAACCAGGGAAAAGCATTTTCAAACAAAATATGGAATGCTTTCAAACTTATAAAAGGGTGGGAAGTTGCTGAAATAGCGCAACCCGAATCTTCAAAAGTAGCTATTGAATGGTACGAAGCTAAGTTCCAACAAACTCTTTTAGAAATTGAAGATAATTTTGAAAAATACCGTATTTCTGATGCTTTAATGGCGATTTACAAATTGGTTTGGGACGATTTCTGTTCGTGGTTTTTAGAAATGATAAAACCAGTGTATCAACAACCAATCGATAAAGCAACTTTTGGTAAAGCCATTGAAATGTTGGAAAACAACTTGAAATTGTTGCATCCGTTCATGCCTTTCTTAACAGAAGATATCTGGCAATACATTGCTGATAGAACGCCTCAACA
>JAYVFV010000068.1:0-2048 GCA_043772885.1 Flavobacteriales bacterium | reverse complement strand
ACCCGATTTGGCTGCAGCTCAAGTCGTAGCCAAATCTATCGGAACCATTCATCACGAAATAAAATTTACGATACAGGAAGGATTAGATGCCATTCGCGATGTGATTTACAATCTCGAAACTTATGATGTAACCACCATTAGAGCATCCACGCCAATGTGGTTAATGGCAAGAGTAATTAAATCGATGGGAATAAAAATGGTTTTATCTGGCGAAGGTTCGGATGAATTGTTTGGTGGCTATTTGTATTTTCATAAAGCACCAAATGCTAGAGAGTTTCACGAAGAAACGGTTCGGAAATTAACCAAGCTTCACATGTATGATTGCTTAAGAGCCAACAAAAGTTTAGCCGCATGGGGAATTGAAGGTCGCGTGCCGTTTTTAGATAAAGAATTTATGGATGTCGCCATGCGCGTAAATCCAAAAGATAAAATGATAAATGCAGCACATCCAATGGAAAAATGGGTGTTGCGTAAAGCTTTTGAAGACATGTTGCCCGAAAGTGTAGCTTGGCGACAAAAAGAACAATTTAGTGACGGAGTAGGATACAGTTGGATTGATACCTTAAAAGCTACAGTTGCTGTAGAAATTTCGGACGAGCAATTGGCCAATTCCAACTACAAATTTCCATTGCAAACCCCAACATCCAAAGAAGAATTCTACTACCGTTCTATTTTCAATGAACATTTCCCAAGTGATGCCGCTGCCTTATGTGTGCCTCAAGAAGCAAGTGTAGCGTGCAGTACCAAAATTGCGTTAGAATGGGACGAAGCTTTCAAAAATATGAACGATCCATCGGGTAGAGCAGTTGCCAATGTGCACGATGATGCGTATGTTAAAGTATAAATAAGATAATGTGTAAATAAGTGAAAAAGTCATGTTTTTTTACTTGACTTTGTGTTGAATTTAGTTTAGTTTAGTTTTTTTAAAACGTTCATCATCTTTGGTGAACGTTTTTAGTTTTTTGATTGTTTTCCAAAACACGTTCCGGTTTACAATAAAAAAATCTCGTTTTAACGGCTTTATTTAAAACATCACGCAATAAAAAATTATCAAACACAAATGTTAATAACTTAACCTACAAAATGCTTAAAATCGCTTTAAAATCACTCGTGAAATTGTATATTTGCGTGTTATAAAAAAAATCATTAGTAAACGAAAGATTTATATGAGCGACGAGATTAAAAAGAATAATTATTCAGCTGATAGTATTCAGGCGTTAGAAGGAATGGAACACGTAAGAATGCGTCCTTCCATGTACATCGGTGACACTGGTGTACGAGGTTTACATCACTTAGTTTATGAAGTTGTCGATAACTCTATCGATGAAGCTATGGGTGGCCATTGTGATACCATCGGAGTTTGGATCAATGAAGATAATTCCATTACTGTTGAAGACAACGGTCGTGGAATCCCAGTGGATATGCACAAAAAAGAAGGCGTTTCTGCTCTAGAAGTAGTAATGACAAAAATTGGTGCCGGAGGTAAATTCGATAAAGATTCGTATAAAGTTTCTGGAGGTTTACACGGTGTCGGCGTTTCTGTTGTAAATGCACTTTCCAATCATTTAAGAGCAACGGTTCACAGAGACGGAAAAGTATACGAACAAGAATACGAAAAAGGAAAAGCACTTTATCCAGTGAAGCAAATTGGGGAAACTACCAAACGCGGAACCATTGTTACCTTTCGTCCAGATGAAACTATTTTTACTCAAACCATCGAATTTACTTATGATACGTTGTCTGCACGTATGAGAGAGTTGTCGTTTCTTAATAAAGGAATTACAATTACGCTCACCGATAGAAGACAAGAAGATGATAAAGGTGAATTTTTTACAGAAGTTTTTCATTCCGATGAAGGTTTAAAAGAATACATTCGTTTCCTTGATAGTAATCGTGACCCAATAATTGCTCATGTAATTAGCATGGACAATGAAAAAAGTGAAATCCCAGTTGAGGTCGCTTTAATCTATAATACCAGTTATTCAGAAAACATATTTTCATACGTAAATAACATAAATACTCACGAAGGAGGAACGCACTTACAAGGT
>JAYVFV010000067.1:0-17915 GCA_043772885.1 Flavobacteriales bacterium | reverse complement strand
TGCCGACGTGTTTTTTAAAGCACAAGGCGATGCGTATTTAGGAACCCAAGGTGATATTTGGGACGCTCAAAAAGATATTGCGCTTGCTTTTTCCGGAGCCATAATCGCTACAACTATTGTTTCTTTTGTCAAAAAAAGTTTAAAAGCGAATTGATTTTTAGAAGCCAATCCCGCTTTCCGTTCCAAGTTTTTACCTTCCAAACTATTTTATTGGCTGTAAAAATAGCTTCCGTCGGTCGCTTTTTTACAACCATAAAATTACGGTTGCAATGGCAAAAAGCTTTCCTCTACAATCGGGGCTATGGCATTCAATTTCTAAACTCATAAAATTAAATGACAATTGGAAACTTTATACCAACCATTGTTAGTCGTTTTTTTTAGAAATTACACATCTAGGTATACTACGTCTTTCCCGCGTAGGCGGGAATCCATACTCTGAAAATAGATTCCCGCCTGCGCGGGAAAGACGCAATGCTTGCATAGAATACTCTATTTCAATAGGTAAATGGGGCGTAACTAGGGTAAAAAGTCAAAGTAGTTTTGATTTGGTATAAAGTTTCCGATAGTTATTTAAACTTATAAACTCCTAAACTATTTTTAAAAATATTTCCGTAAATTCGCAACTTCAAATTAATATTAGAAATATATACAAATGAAATACGATATCATTGTTTTAGGAAGTGGTCCTGGTGGTTATGTAACCGCAATCAGGGCATCGCAATTGGGCTTTAAAGTAGCCGTTATCGAAAAAGAAAATTTGGGTGGCGTTTGCTTAAATTGGGGTTGTATTCCAACCAAAGCATTGCTAAAATCAGCTCAAGTTTTTGATTACCTAAAACATGCTTCCGATTACGGTTTGACTGTAAAGGAATTCGACAAAGACTTTACTGCCGTTGTAAAACGTTCGAGAGATGTTGCAGACGGAATGAGCAAAGGTGTTCAATTCCTAATGAAAAAAAATAAAATTGATGTTATCGAAGGTTTCGGTAAACTAAAACCAGGAAAAAAATTAGACGTTACTGCCGCTGACGGAAAAGTTACTGAATACAGTGCCGACAATATTATTATTGCAACCGGAGCACGTTCACGTGAATTGCCAAATCTTCCTCAAGATGGCGTAAAAGTAATCGGTTACCGCCAGGCGATGACATTACCAACGCAACCAAAATCGATGATTATTGTTGGTTCTGGTGCTATCGGAGTAGAATTTGCGCATTTTTACAATTCCATGGGAACTGATGTTACTATCGTTGAATTCATGCCCAATGTAGTTCCGGTTGAAGATGAAGATATCTCGAAACAATTCGAACGCTCTTTGAAAAAAGCAGGCATCAAAATCATGACAAGTTCATCTGTTGAACGAATCGATACTTCCGGAAACGGCGTAAAAGCATTCGTAAAAACAGCAAAAGGCGAAGAAGTTTTAGAAGCAGAAATGTTACTATCGGCAGTCGGAATCAAAACCAATATCGAAAACATCGGTTTAGAAGAAGTTGGAATCGCTACGGATAAAGATAAAATTCTCGTAAACGATTATGCACAAACGAATGTTCCAGGTTATTATGCTATTGGCGACGTAACTCCAGGTCAAGCTTTGGCACACGTAGCTTCTGCTGAAGGAATTAATTGTGTAGAAAAAATCGCTGGTTTACATGTAGAACCTATCGATTACGGAAACGTTCCGGGTTGTACGTATGCCACTCCAGAAATTGCTTCTGTCGGTTTAACCGAAAAACAAGCGAAAGAAAAAGGATACGAATTAAAAATTGGAAAATTCCCATTCACTGCATCAGGAAAAGCAAAAGCAGCAGGAACTCCAGACGGATTTGTAAAAGTAATTTTCGATGCCAAATACGGCGAATGGTTGGGTTGTCACATGATTGGCGCTGGCGTTACCGATATGATTGCCGAAGCAGTGGTTGCTCGTAAACTAGAAACAACCGGACACGAAATCCTAAAAGCAATACATCCACACCCAACGATGAGCGAAGCCGTTATGGAAGCGGTTGCGGATGCGTATGGCGAAGTGATTCACTTGTAGTCATTGCAAAGAGTTGCGAGACACTAAGCAAAGCAATCCCATCTAAATATAAAATCCGTTTTGTGAAAGCAAAGCGGATTTTTTGTTAATAAGTAATCTGCATTTAAACCAATTTTAAATCAATAATTTATATATTTAATTTTTAATTTTAACTAAATTTTTTATTATGAAAAAAAAGAATATCCTTAAAGTCGTATTAGTTGCTTTTCTTGTAGCCTTTATTAGTTGCAATAAAGCTGCTGAATCAAAAAATGATGAGGAAGATAATGAAAATGAGAAAAAAGAAGATGCCGCTGAAATGGCGATTGCCAAAACTGCCATTGAAAAACAAGGAGCCTTGTTTGTAATGGCCTTGAACAAAGGCGATTCTGTTGGTGTTGCCAATTGTTATACCAAAGATGCCAAAATGATGCAACCTAATGGCAAGTCTATCGAAGGAAGAGAAAATATCCAAAAGACAATTAGCGCATGGATGAAAGCAGGAATGCCAACTTTTGCAATGAAGACTGTTGGTGTTTGGGGTGACGATGACCAATTAACCGCAGAGGAAGAATGGACATTTACGGATAAGGATGGAAAAGTAGTCGACAGCGGAAAATCATTGGAAGTTTTTATAAAAGAAGATGGCAATTGGAAAATGTACCGTGATTGCTATAATTCTGATATGCCCCCGCCGCCAGCGAAGTAAGCAGAGAAACAATTTTGTGTAACAAAATTGTGTGAATCGCTTATTCCGAACTTGTTTCGGAATCTTATGCAAAGTACGATATACGAAGTTAGAAGTACGAATTTTAAAAATAGAAATCCGTTTTGTGAGAACAAGACGGATTTTTATTTTTAGTATATTTGCGCTTCAAATAGCTTTTTACATGAATTCAAATACCAAATTATCATTTCTTTTTTCAATTATAACTTTCGTTTCTTTTGCACAAGAACGCAACCTTAGAAACATTCAAAAACTCACTTTTGGTGGCGATAATGCCGAAGCGTATTTTAGTCCCGATAGCAAACATTTAACGTTACAAGTTTCGAATGTTGCAGCGGGAATTCCTTGTGATCAAATCTTCATGCTCGATTTACAAGAAAAAGAGTTCAATCAAAAAAGTTTAAAACTAATTTCCAACGGTAAAGGAAGAACGACTTGCTCCTATTATATGCCTGATGGAAAACACATTTTATATGCTTCTACCTACGAAGGCAATGAAGCCTGTCCGCCGCCTGCAAAGCCACACGATGGAAAATACCTTTGGTCAGTCTATCCCGATTTTGATATATACATTTCCGATTTAAACGGAAAAATTGTAAAAAAACTGACTAATTCTCCAGGTTATGACGCCGAAGCCGTAGTGTCACCAGACGGAAAAAAAATTGCTTTTACCAGTATTCGAAGTGGCGATTTAGAATTGTATACTATGGATATTGACGGAAGTAATGTTAAACAAATCACCACCGAATTAGGATATGACGGTGGAAGTTTCTTTTCTCCCGATAGTAAAAAATTAGTATTTCGTTCGTCGCGACCAAAAACAGAGGAAGCTATTGCCGATTATAAAGCACTTTTAAAAGATAATGTTGTTGCTCCAACCGAAATGGAAATCTACACTTGCAACATTGATGGAAGCGATTTAAAACAAGTCACTCATTTGGGAAAAGCCAATTGGGCGCCTTACTTTCATCCTTCTGGCAAAAAAATACTATTTTCTTCCAATCATCATTCGACTCGTGGCTACGATTTTCAATTGTACATGATCGATTTGAATGGCGAGAATTTAAAACAAATTACATGGGAAAGTGAATTCAATGCGTTTCCGATGTTCTCACCTGACGGAAAAAAATTAGTGTTTTCGAGCAATCGTCAACAGGAAAAAGCAAGAGAAACCAATGTTTTTATTGCGGATTGGGTGGATACTGACGATGCAGAATATGCCAAACCAACAGAATTAAAAAAACACATTTCCTATTTGGCTTCTGATGATTTAAAAGGAAGGTTAACGGGTTCTAAAGAAGAAAAAATAGCTTCCGATTATTTGATAAAACAATTGAAATCATTGAGTTTACAACCATTTGAAAACAACAATTACATTCAGAATTTTGAATACAAAGTAAAATTAAATCCGCACGATTCATTAGTAGTTAGTGCTAATACAGGTCGAAATGTAATCGGCTATCTCAATAATAAAGCGTCGAAAACTATCGTTATTGGTGCGCATTACGACCATTTGGGATTGAATGAACACAACAATTCTACAAAACCGAATTCGAAAGGTGAAATTCACAATGGTGCCGATGACAATGCTTCAGGTGTTGCAGGTGTTTTAGAATTGGCGAGAATGCTATCGCAAAACAAAACCACAGAAAAAGCCAATTATGTTTTCGCTTTATTTTCGGGAGAAGAAGATGGATTAATTGGTTCGAAAAAATTAGCGGAAGTGATTAAAACAAAATATCCAAACGTAGTAACGATGCTCAACATCGACATGATTGGACGATTGAATGATAAAAAAGAAATGACGGTTGGTGGCGTTGGAACAAGTCCGCTATTTTCAAAATTAGCCGAGAAAAACAAACCTGCCGGTTTCAATATTACGTTGGATGAAAGTGGCGTTGGTCCGTCCGATCATACTTCTTTTTATCTGAAAGATATTCCCGTTTTATTCCTCTTTACAGGAACCCATTCTGATTACCATAAACCATCCGATGATGAAGATAAAATCAATTACTACGGTGTGAAAAATTGCACTGATTATGCTTTTAGAATGATAAATGAACTTAGTAATCTAGACAAAATCGAGTTTACGAAAACCAAAATGAACGCGCAAAAAACGAGAACCAAATACAAAGTGACACTCGGAATAATGCCCGATTACACCGATCATGGCGATGGTTTGCATGTAGATGGCGTTACAGAAGGAAGACCTGCAGATGTAGCCGGAATTAAAGCTGGCGATGTGATAACAAAAATTGGAACTTGCGCTATCAAAGAAGTCTATACCTACATGGAATGTTTGGCTACAATAAATGTGGGCGATGAATTGCCCGTTACGTACATCCGCAATGGGGAAACTAAAATCGTTCCTGTCAAGTTTTAATAAATCAAACCATGAGTTTTTCAAAAGCAATAAATGAAATTAGAAGAATCCTGACGCAAAAACTGACTAAGAAAATTGCGACTTCTAATTTAAATTATGTTTTAGATGCTACTAATAAACCTGCGATTAAAAATATTCTAATTTCGAGACCTAATAAACGACTCGGAAATTTATTATTAGTTACGCCTCTCATACAGGATGTAATTTCCACTTTCCCTGATTGTAAAATTGATTTGCTGGTTAAAGGAAGTGTAGCGCCAATTATTTTCAAAAATTACGAAAACATCGATCAGATAATTCAGCTTCCCAACAAGCCATTTAAACAATTGATACAGTACATCAAATGCTTAAAAACCATTAAAAACAAACGCTATGATTTGGTAATTAATGTGGATAAAAACTCTTCTTCGGGCAGATTGTCAACAAAGTATTCCAATTCGAAATTTAAATTTTATGGCGATTTTGATGAGGAAATTCTTCTGACCAATAAGGAGTATCATCACATTGCAAAATATCCAATTTACAGTTATCGAAATAATTTAAGTCGACTAGGGTTTGACGTAAATGACACTCGAGGCATAGCCGAAAAGAGCGGAGCTAAACCAATTCCACCTTTACAACTCCATTTAAGTCCATTAGAAAAAGAAGAAGGTAAAAAAATTCTCCATCAACTCGTAGCTAATGACAAAAAAACGATTTGTTTGTTTACATATGCAACTGGCGATAAATGTCTTACTGAATCTTGGTGGAAAGAATGCTATGAAAAATTAAAAACAACCTATCCGAATTACAACATTATTGAAGTTTTGCCTTTCGAAAATGTATCAAAAATTGCCTTTAAAGCACCTTCATTTTATAGCAAATCAATCCGTGAAATTGGTTCGTTTATCGCTACTACGGAATTGTTTATTGGTGCCGACAGTGGCATTATGCATTTAGCGTCTTCGGTACAAACGCCAATAGTAGGGCTTTTCTCTATCTCCAATTTTAATTTAAACAAATACAAACCGTACAGCAATAATAGTATAGGAATTAACACAAATGAAAAAAGTGTTGACGAAATTCTGGAAGTTGTACATACAATACTTGCTAATAACTAAAATAATAATTTGTAAATTTGTTACTTAAGTCGTTAATTAAAAACTATGAATTTTACAACTTAAACTTATTTAGATATAATTTAAATGGTGTATTTCAGAGTCATCTTTGTATCATATAAATATAAATATAAATATGAAACAAAACAAACTCATAGTAATTATCGCGATAGCCTTACTTACTTTAATTACAGGATGCGCTACTGATGATTTCCAAGAAACAATTTCATTATGTCCTATTGTAATTGCAACAGTTCCCTCTAATGGTGCGACCAATGTGCCGCTTAATCAAGTAATCTCCGCTACTTTTAATAAGGAGATGAATCCCTCCACAATTAACCAGACTTCGTTTACGATTTCTGGACCAACTGCAATTGGAGGTGTAATTAGCTATTCTGGAACAACAGCGACTTTCACACCAAGTGCTAATTTAACATCTAATACAACCTACATTGGAAGAATTTCTACCGCTGTAAAAGATTTAAACGGCAATGCTTTACAAACCGATTATATTTGGACGTTTAGTACAGGTGCTACTTTACAGCCTTTAGTAATTTCAACAAGTCCATTTAGTAATGAAACTGCAGTGGTTTTGAATAAAGTAGTTACAGCTACTTTTAACATGCCAATGAACCCATTAACACTAAATGCTGCCACTTTTACTTTAAAACAAGGAACAACACCAATTACTGGAGTGGTAACTTATTCTGGTAATACAGCCTTTTTTACCCCAAATGTAAATTTAACGGCAAATACTATATACACGGCAACTATTACAACTGGCGCTACCAATTTGGCAGCAACTCCACTTGCTAATAATTACGTGTGGAATTTCACAACAGGGACCATAGTTGCTCCAAGAATACTTTCTACAAGTCCGTTTAATACCGAAACCGGAGTGTTATTAAACAAAGTTATTTCGGCTACTTTTGATATGGCGATGAATCCTGCTACGATTTTAAACCCAACGACTTTTACGTTAAGACAAGGTACTGTTAATGTAGCCGGAGTTGTTACTTATTCTGGTAACACGGCATTTTTTACTCCAACAGTAAATCTTTTAGCCAATACTACTTATACCGCAACCATTACAACTGCCGCTCAGAATATGGCTGGTGTTGGTATTGCTAATAATTATATTTGGACTTTCACCACATTGAATGCTTTTAATGGTCCCGTTTTAGGAGCCATTGCACCATTTGGAGCTTATGGAGGAAGTGCCGGAGTAACCAATATGGGTATCAATACGGTTATTAATGGTAGCTTAGGAACTACAGCAGTTTCAACCGCAGTAACTGGTTTTCACGATGCTACTGCTATCTATACAGAAACACCTTTAAACATAGGGAATGTTACGAATGGTATTTTTACAGCACCACCGCCACCTGGTACTGCAGCGACTTTTGCTATAGCCACACAGGCATTAGCAGATGCTAACGCACTTTATTTAAGTACATCACCTGCTAGTATGCCTGGGGGAACTGATCCTGGAGCGGGAGAGCTAGGTGGATTAACACTAACTCCTGGAGTATACAAATCGGCTGGTGCTACATTTAAAATCACAACTGGAAATTTAACACTCGATGCACAAGGCGATCCAAATGCGGTATGGGTTTTTCAAACTGCTGCTGGTTTAACAGTGGGTATTGCTGGTCCGACGGGTGCAAAAAGTGTTAACCTAATAAACGGTGCATTAGCTAAAAATGTGTTTTGGCACATTGGAAGTGCTGCAGTTATTAATGCTGCTGGTGGAGGTGTTATGGTAGGAACTATAATCACATCGCAAGGTGTCGTTATTTCTACTGCAGGGAATGCAGTTCAAACGGTATTAAACGGTAGAGCCATTTCATTAGTAGCTTCGGTAACTATGGTAAATACGACAATCAACGTTCCTAACTAAATTCAACAAAAATAATCCCGTCTTCGGGCGGGATTTTAAATCTAATAAATTATGAAAAATAAAAATACATTACTCATCAATACACATCAAATGGAGCGCATCATGCGATCTCATTTACAAACCTTATTAGCCATTACTTTTTTCTTACTTACTTGTTTATCAACACTTCAAGCACAAGAAAACGCTACATACACAAAACCATCTTGGTATTTTGGTGTGGCTGGTGGAAGTAATTTTAATTTCTATCGCGGCACAACACAAATGCTAACAACCTCTTTTACACCTCCAGCTACTTTCCATGAAGGATATGGAGCCGGTTTGTTTATTGCACCTAGTATTGAATATTATCGCCCGAATACACGTTTGGGATTTATTTTACAAGCAGGATATGATAGCCGAAGAGGTCATTTTAACGAAGTAAGAACCGATTGTAATTGTCAAGCCAATTTAGATACAGAACTAAGCTATATCACTATAGAACCTAGTGTACGATTCGCTCCTTTTAAATCGAGTTTTTATTTGTACGCAGGACCCCGATTTGCTTTCAATCAAGACAAGTCTTTTGTTTACGATCAACAAATAAATTGGGAATATCCCAATCAAATAAAACCAGAAGATGTAGAAGGTGATTTTAGCAACATCAATAAAACTATAATTTCAATGCAAATTGGATTAGGCTATGATATTCCACTGAACTCAACAACCAATAAAACACAATTTGTCTTGTCTCCATTCGCATCGTTCCATCCTTATTTTGGTCAAAATCCACGTGATACAGAAACATGGAATGTCACCACTATAAGAGCTGGTGTCGTTTTAAAATTTGGTCAAGGACATTTGATAGAAACTCCAGCCGAGGGTGAAGTACAATTTTCGGTTGTACCTCCTGTTAACTTAGTGTATGTAAAATCGGTTAGAGAAGTTTTTCCTTTACGGAATTATATCTTCTTTAATGAAGGGTCGACAGACATTCCAAATCGTTACGTTTTACTGAAAAAAAATCAAGTAGCCGATTTCAAAGAAGATCAAGTGCAATTTAACACTCCAAAAAACATGTCGGGTCGTTCCGAACGTCAAATGATTGTGTACTATAATGTTTTAAATATACTTGGAGATAGAATGGTGAAAAATCCTTCCTCTACAATTACATTAGTAGGGTCGTCTGATAATGGAAGTCAAGACGGACTTACAATGGCACAAAATATAAAAACCTATCTGGTTTCAACTTTTGATATTTCAGCCAACAGAATTGCTGTTGAAGGTAGAGTAAAACCCGAAATCCCATCGGAAAAAATTGGTGGAACACTCGACCTTGACTTATTAAAAGCTGGCAATCGTAGAGTTTCTATCGAAAGTAATTCGCCTGTTTTACTAATGGAATTCCAAAGTGGAAAAGAAGCTCCTTTAAAACCCGTAGAAATTATTATTGAAGAACAAAATACCAGTACCGATGTTATTTTTAATGTAGGTGGAGCCAAAGACGTTTTTTCTACTTGGACAGTTCAATTGAAAGACAAAAATGGGAAAACTCAAAATTACGGACCGTATACCGAGGAAAAAGTAAGTATTCCTAGAAAAACCATTATGGGCAATCAGCCAGAAGGCGATTATAAAGTGACTTTGAATGGAACAACCAAATTAGGAAAATCTGTAACAAAAGAAAGTACAATACATTTAACTCCTTATATAGCACCTCAAATTCAAGAGAGTCTTCGTTTTAGTGTTATTTATGAATACAACGAATCGAAATCGATTGCTATTTATGATAAATATTTAACTGAAATTGTTGCTCCGAAAATTCCAAGGAACGGAACTGTAATCATCACTGGACATACGGATATCATTGGAGAAGTAGATTACAATAAAACATTATCCATCGCAAGAGCTAATGATGTGAAAGGTATTTTAGAAAAAAGCTTGGCTGCAGCCGGAAGAAGTGATGTTAGTTTTAAAGTAACTGGAGATGGTGAAGACGAAGCATTAGCTCCTTTTGATAACCGTTATCCTGAAGAACGTTTTTACAACCGAACTGTTGTAATCGACATTGTCAAATAATAATCTTTCTAATAAAAATTTAAAAATCCGTTCTACTATAAATTAGAACGGATTTTTTTACTTAAACGATAATTAAATCGCTTTCAATTCATTGATAAAAATATCAATATCTTCTTTAGTATTGTAATGGCTGAATGAAATGCGCAAGCTTGGTTTTTTTAAATCAGCTCCCGTTAGCATTTCAGCCAATACATGAGATGGTTTTGGGCTGCCGCTTTGACAAGCACTTCCTCGTGAAACTGCAATTCCTTTCATATCCAAATGAAATAATAGCATCGCCGTTTTCTCTTCCGAAAAAGGCAATAAGACATTAAGAATATTATAAAATGTATCCATCCCGTTGATTTTGAAATCAGGAAAATTACTTTGCAATTGTGTGATACAATAGTTTTTTAAATCCAAAATAAAATCCCGTTCCACTTCCAAATTTTGATACGATAGTTCTAATGCTTTTGTCATTCCAACAATTTGATGTGTTGCTTCTGTTCCAGCTCGAAGTCCTTTTTCTTGTTCTCCACCATAAAACATTGGTTGTAAAACAATTCCTTTTTTAACATACGCAAATCCCACACCTTTTGGTCCGTAAAATTTATGTGCACTTGCTACAGCAAAATCGACTTCCAATTCGTGTAAATTCAATTCGGTTTTCCCAACAGATTGTACGGTATCACTATGAAATAAAGCATTGAATTGACGGCAAATCCGTCCTACTTTAGCTAAATCTAAAACAGATCCGATTTCATTATTCACGTGCATTAATGAAACCAATGTTTTTGTTTCTTTAGAAAGCAATTCGACTAAATGTGAAATATCAACAGTTCCATTTGGTTGAATTTTTACATAATCGACTTCTAATCCGAATGCTGCCTCTAAATATTTTACCGTATATAAAGTCGCGTGATGTTCAATTTTGCTGGTAATAATTCGCTTGACTTGCAAATTGGTTACTGCATTTCTTAATATCCAATTGGAAGCTTCGGTAGCATTTGCGGTAAAAATGATTTCTTGTGCCGAACAACCTAGGAGTTTTGCAATCGACTTTCTAGACGTTTCCAATTCGTTTTTACTACTTCTTCCAAAGCTATGAGAAGAAGAAGCGTTTCCGTAATTATCTTGTAAAACACGCACCATTTCCTGAATTACTTCTGGTCGAATGGCTGTAGTTGCCGCATTATCAAGGTATATTTTTTTCATTATGCAAAGATAAAATTCTTCGTTAATTAAATGGTAAATAGGATAATTAATGCGTAAAATTTCTATTTTTGTTTCAAATACTCATAAAATGAAAAGAATTATTGGATTAGTGGCTTTGGTTGTATTCTTAAATGCATGTGATGATGGTGAATTAACTGTTCAAACTATCGATTTTACGAATGTTGACGCCGTTAAGTGCAACTTAAATGATATCATTTACAAATTAAACGGAAGGGAAATACTTGCTTTGGAAGTTCCTGAATCAGAAAATGCTTTTATCAACGAACCCACTATTCCTGGTACACCAAGAGTGGTTAATTTAAATGCAACAAAAAGAGTGGTTTACCGATCGTATAATGGTGCTGTTTCGTCTGGTAACATTTGCGCTACTTTACCTGCTACAAGTCCTAATGTTATTGAAGAATGGACGGCAAACTCCGGCAGAATTGAAATCATTACAACTGCTGTATTAAATACAAATACTACCACTAACGCTACAACCATTATAAAATACAATCATTACATTGTTTTTAAAGACATCACTTTTATTAAGCCAAATGGCGTTCAGGTGTATGAAACTTTTGTTTTTGGAAATTACCAAACGAATGCAACCACTTTGCCTTTTGGATTTAATGTGAATTTGGTACAAAAATGCAGTACAAGCAATCAAATTTATAACTTTAGCGGAAGTGAGTCGTTAACGCTAGATATTGCACCATCGCTTTATCCAAACACTGTCGGAACGCAGTCAGGAGTCATCAGCGCGACAAATAAAGTAACGTATAAATTATTTACAAGCGGTTTAAGTCAAAGTTATTTTTGTGTAACCCCAACACCTTCTTCACCAATTATTTATCAAGAATGGAATGCTATGAATGGAGTTTCAAATGTAAGTGGAATAATTGAAGTAAGTACAACCACCGAATCAGCAACGAGCTACCGTCATTTTATTCATTTAAAGAAAGTGATATTCAAGAAAGGCAATAGTACTTTTACTTTGGGCGATGATTATTTGTATGGAAGTTTTGTAACGACGAACTAATCATTTTAATTAACGAAGATCTATACTGCCGATTGTTCGATTATTGGATGGTTCGAAAAATCCAAGAGCAAAGCGATACGAAAAATCGAATAATCGATGTCTTTTATTTTGAATTTTGCTTAAAATATATTTCCGTTGCACCCAATCCGTATTTTTGATAATTGGCATCTTGAAACGAAATTTGTTCGTAGCGATGCAACAGAAAATCCAATTCCGATTTTAAAATTCCTTCGCCAACTCCGTGAATAAAAACAATTTTCGGAATGCGATTTCTGATGGCAAAATCGATGTGTCTTTTTGCGGTTTCCATCTGTAAAGTTAAAATGTCATAATTGCTCATTCCTTTAAAATTATTGACTAACTTTTCGATGTGTAAATCAAATTCGGGGACGCCTCTTTCTACATTTTCAAACTTTTTTTGTAGCTCAATTTGCTTTCTGGAAGGTTGCAAGTCATTATTTTTTTTAAGTAAAGCTTCACTTATGTTTAAATTATTTAAATCACTGGTATTGTTAATTTTAATCAATTCGTTGACAAAATAAGTCATCGGAAAACCATCCTCCGTTTCGATGGTAACCTCGTTATTTTTGACGTTCACCACTACTCCGTTAATGGCTTCATCTAAAACCGAAACCTTATCGCCAATATTAAATTGTTGTGTTGTCATCTTCTTTATTTTTACTTGGTGTTTTGGCGCTAAATTTCATCATTTCAAACATAAAAATCACCACTGCAATCACAGTAAAGATTAGATTTTGTTTTCCGTTTTTCGGAATATAAAACGCTGCTAAAATGGCAAGAATCGTAATCGGAATTAAAAGTTTTTTCATCGTCTTTATTTAGAAATCAAAAGTAGAAAACTTTACTGAGTTACGTTGAAATTAAGTTTTATTTGTACAATTTCAAAATAAAAAAATCCGCCTCGTTGATTTAATTTGGCGGATTTTCTATTTATAATATATTGACTATTATTTCTCAAATTGTTTCAATGTCAAAATAATAATCGAAACACAATCTAATAGTTGCTCTTCGTTCATTACCAATGGCGGCGCAAAACGAATAATATTCCCGTGAGTTGGTTTAGCTAACAATCCGTTTTCTGCTAATTTCAAGCAAATATTCCAAGCAGTATCGCTTTCTTCTGTATCGTTTATGACTATGGCATTAAGCAATCCTTTTCCACGAACGAGTGTCGCGATGTTGGATGTTTTTACAAATTCGCCAATTTTTTCTCTAAAGATGATACCAAGGCGTTCTGCATTTTCTGCCAAACCTTCTTCCTGAACTACTTCCAAAGCGGCAATAGCAACTGCTGCAGCAACTGGATTCCCACCAAAAGTAGAGCCGTGTTGCCCAGGTTTTATCACATTCATAATTGCATCGTTTGCCAAAACTGCCGAAACAGGATACGCTCCTCCAGAAATGGCTTTTCCTAAAATCAAAATATCAGGTTGCACGTTTTCGTGATGTACAGCTAATAATTTTCCAGTACGCGCAATTCCGGTTTGCACTTCATCAGCAATAAACAATACATTGTTAGCTTCGCATAACGCTTTTGCTTTTGACAAATAACCTTCTGCTGGCACGTATACTCCAGCTTCTCCTTGTATCGGTTCTACAAGAAAACCCGCAATAGTTGCAGACGATTTTATCGCTTTTTCCAAAGCATTGATGTCGTTGTACGGAATTTTAATAAATCCCGCTGTATAAGGTCCGAAATTTTTTCTAGCATTTTCATCGTTAGAAAACGAAATAATTGTTGTTGTTCTTCCGTGGAAATTTCCGTCACAAACGATAATTTGTGCTTCATTTTCGTGGATTCCTTTTTTCTCATACGCCCATTTTCTACATAGTTTTAAAGCAGTTTCTACAGCTTCGGCACCCGTATTCATTGGAAGTACTTTATCAAAACCAAAATAATTGGTAATAAATTCTTCATAAACGCCCAGCTTATCGTTGTAAAACGCACGAGACGTTAACGTTAAAGTTTGTGCCTGATTAATCATCGCATTTACAATCTTCGGATGGCAATGTCCTTGATTAACAGCAGAATAAGCCGAAAGGAAATCGTAGTATTTTTTTCCTTCCACATCCCAAACATGAACTCCTTCTCCTCTACTCAAAACCACTGGTAGCGGGTGATAATTGTGAGCTCCGTATTTATTTTCCAAAGCAATGGCTTCGGCAGAACTCATTTTTTCTAAAACTGACATACTATTTCTTATTGATTTTTAAAATCGCAATTCCTTCTTTTGGAGAGAAATCATCCATTTATTTGGCAAAAGTAAGAAAAAAGTTTAGGAGTTTAATTTTTATCTTAAAGACTAGCTATGTATAACTTACAACTAAACTTCTAAACTTTTCTCTAACTTCTAAACTTTTTTCTAAACTTCTCAACTCTTAAACTCCTAAACTTTCCAAACCTACTTCTTAATTCTTTCCAAAATATCATTCATCATTTCAATCTGTACTTTTTGTATTTCAATTAATTCTTGTTGTTGGTGCATAATTAAATGATCGATTTTTTCATCCAACATTCGAATTTCCAACTCCGATTTAAGATTAATCATATAATCCTTTTTGGCACGTTCTCGGTCTTTTTCTTCTTGGCGATTTTGACTCATCATGATAACTGGCGCTTGCAATGCCGCCAAACACGACAATATCAAATTCAATAAAATAAAAGGATACGGATCAAAACCTTTGTTCAATAAAATATAAACATTGGAAGCTATCCAAATGAGAATGAAAACAAAAAACGAGATAATAAACGTCCAACTTCCACCAAAATCAGCCACTTTATCGGCAATGACTTGTCCGAAAGTCCTAGCATCTGGTTCATCTTCCACTTTAGAGACAAACGATTTATCTTCATTTAACGATTTAATTACGTTTTTGTGCAAATCGGTCAGTTCTCCGACTTCCGATTGTAAAAATTTTGAAATGTATTTTTCTCTGTAGATATTGAGTTCGCTATTGGCAATGTTTTCCTTAATCTTAAATTTGGGATAATCTTCTCGTATCAAATTCAATATTGGAGTCCGAATATTATCCCCACAAACTTTCTCTTTTTCCGGAAATTCCAATCCCGAAATGGCGCTAACAAATGTCGATTGATCTTTCATAGGTAACCTTTTAATTTCTTGCTAATTTATATATTAATTTACTACTATTCAGTTTCTACCCTTTACATGCACGTCACTTCGAGTGATTTTTAAAAATTATATCGAGAAGCTGTGAAATAATAAATCCTTCGATAACTTCTCGATACAATTTTGTTTCATTACATTTCACAAAATCACTCGAAGTGGCGGAAATGGTAAATTTTCTATTACAGCAAAACCGCTGATGAAGTGATTTCGGTATTCAATAATTTAGAAATCGGACAATTTTTTTCTGCTTTAGTCACCAATTCCTGAAATGTATCGTTGGATATTCCTACCACTTTAGCTTCAACTGTTAAGTGTGATCCTACAATAGCACCATCAACAAAATTAATATCACATTTGGTTTGAATGTTTTCGGTTTCGAATCCGGATTCGCCAATAAATGCTGATAATTGCATCGTAAAACAACCTGCGTGTGCCGCAGCAACGAGTTCTTCTGGATTGGTTCCCACGCCTTCTTCAAAACGCGTTTTGAACGAATATTGAGCATTGTCTAATGTTTTACTTTGCGTGGATATTTTTCCCATTCCTTCCTTTATGGAACCTTTCCAAACGGCGGTGGCATTTCTTTTCATGATGTTGTGTTTATAATTTCATCAAAGTTAAAAATTGCATTACAACTGATTGTTACACAATTATCATTATTTGTGATGACGTTATAGATTTGCTTCGCCAGTTCGGGTAAACCCTCGCGTCCGCCTGCGCGGAAAAGACGCAGCGATGAAAACGGAGTGTTGAATTTCACTAAATGTTTATTACTGCTATTGCGTCTTTCCAACGCATGTGGGAATCCAAACTATGCAAGAAATGGATTCCCACATGCGTGGGAAAAACGCAGTATAACTTTTATCCAAACATCTCCAACAACTTATTCACCGTATTCCAATTCCTCGTCGTCGAAACCACATTCATACTCTTCTCAATCCATTTATTATCCAATCGGGTTTTCGCCGGAGAAGTATCATACTTTAAATAAATACGTTTACCATCGAGTTGAATTTCGTCGGGTTTTATGAAATTTAAATTGAGTTGTGTGATCATATTCGCCGGCAATTCGGACGAAATAAACGAAACGTATAATTTTTTTAAATCGATTTCGGTTTCATTCAAAAACAAATTCCTGTCGAGACACGCTTGTAAATCTTCTTTTCCAATCACAATAACAGGAACATCGTGTCCGAAACTTTTGAAAATTTCTTGTTTGATTAGAAAACCAACCTTAGACGGACTCTCTTCATCGGTTGTCACAAAAACATTTCCCGATTGAATATACGTGACCACATTAGTAAATCCGATAGCTTCTAATGCCTTTTTTAACGCTTCCATTTTAATCATTTTATGACCGGAGACGTTGATGCCGCGAAGGAGTGCGAGGTGGGTTTTCATGGGTTGGGTTTATTGTAGACGAAGTTATGAAAATTATTTTTTCCACTAGCAATAGACGAGCAATATTTGCTAACCGCTGTTAGCGACTGCTGTTATTTTGAAAACGTGACGGACAAAGGTTTGTGATCACTATGATTTACCCAATCTTCATATTTTCCAACTTCAACGCTTTCGATTTTGTCAATAAAATTTTTTGAAGCGAAACAATAATCAATATGATAAGGTTTGTCTTTGTGTCGATAAAGGTAAAAAGTTGGATGATTTTCTTTCCCAGGAATTTGATTTAAATAGTAATGATAAGCGCTGAAAATATTTAATTCAGATAATTTTGCCACAACATCTGAATGGTTACTTTTTCGATGTAACTTGTCCCAAATCACATTGCTATTAAAATCACCGATTAAAATTACGTTCTCAATTTTCAAGAGATTTTCATAATAATGAATAGCTTTCCATACTTGTCCTATATAATTGAAGTTTGCATCTTCATTATTGAAAGCCCAAATTGCAAAAAGAATAAAATCGATTTCCCCGCCAGTTACCAAAATTGGAATTATTGTCTTAATCTCTGGATTATGAATATCAAGTAATTGAAACTTATATTTTCCATAAGAAAAAATTCCTAAGCCTTTATTCAAATTATTTCCAAACCATAAAGAATTTGTTGGCGCTTTGATTTCGTTTTTATACTTGAGTTTGTCAAGATGTTCACATTCAGGAACAATTAAAATATCAGGGTTTTCATTCAGAATAAATTCTGCTTTTTTTCTAAACGCCATGTTGCAGTTCCAAGTAACAATTTTCATCTCGATGTGGATTTTATGCGCAATTTTGGTACAGTTGCCGTTAACGTCCAGCTCGGCTTTGTCGTCGTCCCGAGAGGAGCTTGCTCCGAATTGGGATGCGTCAAAGCCGACTGTTGGGAAATCGTCGTGCGAATGCAA
>JAYVFV010000066.1:0-5658 GCA_043772885.1 Flavobacteriales bacterium | reverse complement strand
ACATTCCTCTCACTGCTGATTGGTGTTTGCATTTGGGAAAAAAGTCGATTAAATCGGAAGTAAAATCAGTTAAAAGTTCAGTATGCGTTTCGGCAATTATTTCGGTTATCTAAACAGCTTTAAAGTGATCTTTATCGGAAGTTGTTATGGTAACCTGAATTAAATCGACAAACAAATCAGCATGATCCAAAACCATTTTTTTTAGATTGTTTCGACAATTTGTGCTTGCATTTGCATTTGCTATTTTATTATAGAAATCTGTAGTCATTTTGTAAATATATTAAATTTGGCAAAAAAGTCTTACTACTTACTACTTACTACCTAATACTTTACTAAATTTGCACCTTTATTAAAATTAAGAAAATGATTCACCTTCACGATAAAACTTTCGAGCCATTTATTTCTTCCGAAGAAATAGATTTTGCGATTGCAAACATGGCCAAACAAATGGACGACGATTTTTTTGATGATGTTCCTGTTTTTTTAGGCATTTTGAATGGTTCCTTTATGGTGATGTCTGATTTGATGAAGCATTACAGAGGAATGTGTGAAGTGAGTTTTGCTAAAATGGCTTCGTATGAAGGAACGCAAACAACCAATGAAGTAAAACAATTAATTGGCATCAACGAAAATTTAGAAGGAAAAACTGTAGTTATCGTTGAAGATATTGTTGATACTGGAAATACTATCGAAGAATTAAAAGCCATTTTTAAAGAGAAAAAAGTCAAACATTTAAAAATCGCAACGCTATTCTTTAAACCAGATGCCTATAAAAAAGATATAAAAATTGATTATGTTGGAATCAGAATCCCAAACAAATTCATCGTCGGATTTGGTTTGGATTACGATGGTTTAGGAAGAAATTTACCAGACGTTTACCAACTTGCAGAATAATTAAAATTCAAAATACTAAAAATGATTAATATCGTTCTTTTCGGAAAACCCGGAGCAGGTAAAGGCACACAAGCCGATTTTTTAAAAGAAAAATACAATTTAACACATTTGTCAACTGGCGATATTTTTAGATACAATATTAAAAATGACACCGAACTAGGAGCATTAGCAAAAACCTTTATGGATAATGGCGATTTAGTTCCGGATGAAGTAACCATTAAAATGCTACAAAGTGAAGTAGATAAAAATTCACATTCAGCCGGATTTTTATTCGACGGATTTCCGAGAACTATTGCTCAAGCCGATGCTTTAGATCAGTTTTTAAAATCTAAAAATCAAAAGATAACAGCAACAATTGCTTTAGAAGCAGATGATGAAATATTAGTGCAACGATTACTAGAAAGAGGAAAAACTTCGGGAAGACCTGATGATCAAGACGAAGAAAAAATACGTAATCGCTATCAAGAATACAACGAAAAAACAGCGCCTTTGATGGATCATTACGATGCACAAGGGAAATTTTACGCGGTAAACGGAATTGGTTCTATCGCAGAAATTACCGAACGATTAAGCAAAGTAATAGACAGTTTGTAGTTTTTAGTTTCAGGTGACAACTTGAAACTTGAAACCTCAAAAACAATAAATAATGGAAATACTATTAATTCTTTTTTTAATACTACTCAACGGCGTTTTCTCGATGTCAGAAATCGCATTGATTTCCTCTCGAAAAAACCGATTGGAAACAGCAGCAAAAAAAGGAAATAAAAATGCAAAAGTCGCTTTAGATTTAGCCAATTCACCCAACGAATTTTTATCGACAGTTCAAATCGGAATTACGCTAATCGGAATATTAACAGGGATTTATTCTGGCGATAAAATCACACAAGATACAGAAGCGTTTGTAGCATCTTTTGAAATTTTAAAACCCTATGCTAACTCGATTGCTGTTGGAATTGTAGTGGTTATATTAACTTTTTTCTCTTTAGTATTAGGAGAATTACTTCCAAAAAGAATTGGATTAAATCATCCCGAAGGAATTGCAAAAGCAGTTGCTGTTCCGATGAAAATCATTTCAAAAGTTACCATGCCATTTATTTGGTTGTTGACAACTTCTACCGAATTTTTATTAAAGGTTTTGCAAATAAAACCAACTGCCGACGGTAAAGTTACCGAAGAAGAAATTAAAGCGATTATTAAAGAAGGAACCGAAGTTGGTGAAGTACAAGAAATAGAACAAGATATTGTTGAACGCGTTTTTCACATTGGCGACAGAAAAGTAAATTCGTTAATGACACATCGAAATTCGATAGTTTACTTATCTTATGAGGATACTACTCAAGAAATAAAAGAAAAAGCTTTGAACGAATTGCATTCGGTTTATCCTGTTTGTGGCGATAATTTAGATGATGTAGAAGGTGTAGTTTTATTAAAAGATTTGTTCGTTAGTTTTGAAAAAGGCAATTTCGATTTGAAGAAAATTGTAAGAGACCCCGTTTATTTTATCGAACATACTTTGGCATACAAAGCATTAGAAAATTTCAAAAAATCGAAAGTGCATTATGCTTTGGTTACTGATGAGCATGGTGTTTTTCAAGGAATTATCACGTTGAATGACATTTTAGAAGCGTTGGTTGGCGATGCTTCCGATTTTCATGAAGATGAATTTAAAATCGTCGCTCGAGAAGACGGAACATGGTTGGTTGACGGACATTACTCACTCCACGATTTTCTTACCTATTTCGATATGGATGAAATTACAGGCGATTATGATGTGACAACCGTAAGCGGATTAATTGTAACCGAATTGGGCATCATCCCAAAACAAGGACAAAAACTCATTTGGAACAAACTAGAATTAGAAGTACTCGATATGGATGGTGTTAAAATTGACAAAATTTTAATTACCACTTTGAAAGAAAAATAAAAAGTTTACAGCCACAGTATACAGTCGCAACCGACTGAAAACTGAGACTGAGACTGAACACTAAAGAAATAATGACAGAAGGAAATTTTGTAGACTACGTAAAAATATATATTACTTCAGGAAAAGGAGGAAAAGGTTCTACGCATTTACACAGAGAAAAATTTATCGAAAAAGGAGGACCAGATGGTGGTGATGGTGGACGAGGCGGACACGTATATTTAAAAGGAAACAAAAGTCTCTGGACATTATTTCATTTAAAGTTTGTAAAACACATGCGCGCTGGTCACGGTGGCGATGGTGGAAGTTCACGAAGTACAGGTCATGATGGTGAAGATAAATTCGTAGAAGTGCCACTAGGAACAGTTGTTAAAGATATAGAAACCGGAGAAATTCTTTTCGAAATTACCGAACACGATGAAGTGAGAATTTTGGCACAAGGCGGAAAGGGCGGATTAGGAAACTGGCATTTTAGAAGTTCTACTAATCAAACGCCACGGTATTCGCAACCTGGAATGCCAACACAAGAATTGGACGTTATCTTGGAACTCAAAGTTTTAGCAGACGTTGGTTTGGTCGGATTTCCAAATGCAGGAAAATCAACATTACTATCGGTTTTAACTTCAGCAAAACCAAAAATTGCCGATTATCCTTTTACTACTTTAAAACCTAATTTGGGAATTGTAGCGTATAGAGAATTTCAATCGTTTGTAATGGCAGATATCCCAGGAATCATAGAAGGAGCAGCCGAAGGAAAAGGTTTAGGACATTATTTCTTACGTCATATTGAAAGGAATTCTACGTTGTTATTTTTAGTTCCAGCCGATGCAAATGATATTAAAAAGGAATACGAAATATTGTTGGATGAATTGCGCCGCTACAATCCAGAAATGTTAGATAAAGACAAATTAGTGGTGATTTCTAAATGTGATATGCTCGATGACGAATTGAAAAAAGAATTAAAACAACAATTGGACAAAGAATTCAAAGGAACACCTTACCTGTTTATTTCTTCTGTTGCCCAACAAGGATTAACCGAATTAAAAGACAAACTTTGGGAAATGCTGAATGTCGAAACAGAGAAACCTCAAAACAGTCACAATATTTAAAGGTGTACATTTTGTGTACCATTTTCTTACTAAAACGCTTAAACACTAAGTGTATATGTTGTTTTCAATATGATGTTTATATATATATGTGTTGAAAATAATTAAAACTTAAAATAAAGCTTAATTTTACAAAAATAAAATTAACTATGAAATTAAAATTACTTTTTGTATTATTTGTAGTTCAGCTAAGTTTTGCACAGCAAAGAACATGCGGTACAGATCAATACATGCAAAGTGTTATGGCTAATCCTCAATTGAAACAACAATATTTAGATTTACAACAGCAATTTGAGGATGAAATGCAACGACTTAGTCTAGCAAGACAAAATGGTCAATCTGTAAATAGTCCAAATGTAGTAACAAGAATCCCTGTTGCAGTTCACTATCCTTCTGTTTCAAACGCAAGTACTGAAACTGTAAAATTTTGTTTACGTGCTTTGGCTCAAAGACAAGTTAATATTCTTAATGCCGATTATAATGCTACTAATAGTGATATAAATTTATGGGCAGCAGCAAGTCCTTTCTATCCGGGAACAACAATTGGAAGTATGAGTGTGTCTTTTGAATTAGCAACTCAAAATCATCCTGCAGGAACAGGTTTGACAAATGGAGTAGCTGCGGTAACTTTTGGAACCGATTTTCTTACTGCTGGAAACCCTAATTGTGGTTCTTGTAATCTAGATACTACTTGGGCGGGTTATTGCAATTTAGTAGTAGTAAACATATCAGGAGGTATTTTAGGATTTTCACCAGTACCAGGTTCTCCTGCAGGTGGCGCAACAGTTGTGATTGATAATAATGCTTTTGGAGCCGCAATGCCAGTTGCACCTACAACTTGTTCAGGATATGCACCTAGTGCTCCTTATAATTTAGGTAGAACATTGACTCATGAGTTAGGACATTTTTTTAATTTAAGACATACTTTTCAATCATGTGATGGTGCCAATTGTGCTACTTCAGGAGATTTAGTATGTGATACACCTTCAGCAGATACACCTTGGTTTACTTGTGGTGGTCCGGGTGAAGTTTCTACTAATTGTGGAACAACTCAATTAACAATGAACTACATGGATTATGTTGAAGATTCGTGTATGTATATGTTTACAGCTGGTCAAACAGCAAGAATGACAGCTCAGTACAATGTAATTGCTCCGCAACTTTTAACGAATGTGTTAGGAAATAATGATTTTGTTACACGTAACTTCTCAATTGCACCAAATCCTAATGATGGTACATTTGCTATCCAATTAAAAGAACAAAATGATAAATTTTCTGTTTTGATAATTGACGCTTTTGGAAGAATCGTTTATGATAACGAGTTCAATCAAACAGTAGATTTAGTTCAAACCATTCAATTAGATAAAGTGTTAATAGGTATCTATTTTGTAACTATTGAAAGTAATGGAGAAACTTTAACAAAAAAGATTATAATTGAATAAATACTACACGTTAAAATTAAATAACCTTTTAGAGCCATCTGAAAGGTTTTTTATTTTTAGAATTAAGTTAAAATTTCCATAAAGTCAATAATTTTTTGACGTTTTTTTATTCAAACCCTTAAAAAAAAGTATCTTCGCATCGCTAAAATTTACAATATTTTCAATTATAATGTAACATTATTATCAGTATTGAGACTATTAGCTAACGATTAATTAACTTATATATTTAATATGAAAAAAATTATTTTATCCTTAATTGCAGCTATTATGCTTATTCCAACAAGTGTAAAAGCTG
>JAYVFV010000065.1:0-2052 GCA_043772885.1 Flavobacteriales bacterium | reverse complement strand
TATGTTTCTTTTTAAAAATCAACAGCAATTCGTCTTCAAAATATTCAAAAAAAGGAGAAGTTCTGTACGCTGCTTCTAAGGATTTGAAATGCTGTTTTTGCCAATCAAACGC
Source organism: Flavobacteriales bacterium (assembly GCA_043772885.1). Classification (GTDB taxonomy): domain Bacteria; phylum Bacteroidota; class Bacteroidia; order Flavobacteriales; family Flavobacteriaceae; genus Flavobacterium. The sequence goes on along the minus strand of JAYVFV010000065.1, from coordinate 1,940 downwards.
GGTTTCTAATTTTACATCTTTTGTTTTTTGATTGGCTTCTTTACTATGTTTAATTGGGATGTTTAATAACTGTAATCCATTTGGACTATAGATATACATCCGATTGCGATTGGTTTGTTTCTGAAAATTATCATCCATTTCAAACGTCACTTTCTCAGCGTTCGCAATCGCAACAAAATGACTGATTGAAGGGAAGTAGGTGGGATGGATGATGATGTTGTTCATTACTTATAGTTTAGGAGTTTAAAAAAAGTTTAGAAGTTTAAAAAAAGTTTAGAAGTTTAGACGTACTAAACTCCTAAACTTTTTCTAAACTTTCTTCGCTTTTCTTTTCTTCCAAAAATACTCACCAACAAAATAAAGTCCCAATACAATTAAGAAATACTTAAAATACGATTGCGGTTGTCCTTCTCCATTCACTGTTGTAAACACTCTTTCCCAACGGACTTTATTGATTCCTTTGCCATTACCATCCCAACTCATCCATATAAAAATAGGTTTGCCAACGATGTGATCTTCTGGCGTATAACCAAAATAGCGAGCGTCTAACGAATTGTGTCGGTTGTCTCCCATCATCCAATAGTAATTCTGTTTGAAAGTATAGGAAGTCGCTATTTTGTTGTTGATGTAAATGTCATTCCCAACTACTTTTAGTGTATTTCCTTCGTATTCTGAAATGATGCTTTTATAAAACGGAAGTGATTGCGCATTTAATGCTACTTTTTTTCCGGCTTGTGGAATGTAAATCGGACCAAAATTATCGCAACTCCAGTTATTAGTTACAGATGGTTTTCCATCTTGAAAGTCAGGGAAAATTCCGTCTTCTGGACCTTTTCTAACGACTCTTGTTACGCCTTTAATTCCGGGAATAGATTTAAATTTTTCTGCATTTTCATAGGTCAAAGCTCGCATTAAGATAGTGTCTCTTTGTTCACTAACATAACCAATTCCATCAGTGATTTTCATATCCTTTAATAGAAAATCAATATCAATTGGTGTTTTCCCATCATAAATTAAATTATAAGAATACTGTGGTTTTGCTCTTTCAGGTAAGATTAATTCTTTTTTGTTGATGAAAACGATTCCGTCTTTAATTTGTAATTCATCACCCGCAATTCCAACACAACGTTTTACATAATTGGTTTTTTTATCGATAGGTTTATCGTATCGTTTATCGGCTGGCAAATACATATTAAATAGTGTATCTCTTGGCCAATTGAATACGACAATATCATTGTTTTTTATTTTCTGAAAACTAGGAAAACGGAAGTAAGGCAATTGCGGCCAACTCGAATATGATTTTTTATTTATTAATGGTAAAGTATCGTGAACCATTGGTGCGGCAACAGCAGTCATCGGAGTTCGCGCTCCGTAATTAATTTTACTCACAAATAAAAAATCACCAACAAGCAACGATTTTTCTAAAGATGAAGACGGAATTGTATACGTTTGAACAAAATATGTATGTACAAAAGTAGCGACAATAACCGCAAATAGGAGCGAACTCACAGTATCGGCTACTGCGTTAGTAGGTTTTAAACTTCGGTCGGCAATGTACTTTACATCTTGCGTATAATTGATATAATAAATGTAAAAACCAAGTGTGACAACTCCCAATAAGGTGTCAATTGTTTTGTTTTTACCAAAACTTCGTAAGATTTCTACCCAAACAATAGGAAACATTATTAAGTTAATCACTGGAATAAACAGTAAAAAAGTATACCAAGTAGGACGATTGATAATCTTCATCAATACAATCGAATTGTAGATTGGAATTGCTGCTTCCCAACCTTTTCTTCCTGCTTTTTCATACAATCGCCAAGTTCCTAAATAGTGAATTAATTGCACTCCGAGGAAAAAGATAAACCATTGATATAGTGTCATAATGTTTTAAATTTTAGATTTTAGATTTTAGATTTCGGATGAAATGTAAAACTAAA
>JAYVFV010000064.1:0-2060 GCA_043772885.1 Flavobacteriales bacterium | reverse complement strand
CCACTGCAGTTCCAGCTCCAGTTTCTGTAATAACCATATTTAAGGCAGCAGCTCTACCACGACGGTATTTCTTATGCATATTATCCACTAAATTTTGGTCATTGGTATACGCGTGAATCGTTTCTAAATGTCCTTTTACAACACCTAAAGTATCTTCAACCGCTTTTAAAATTGGAGTAATAGCGTTGGTTGTACAAGAAGCTGCCGAAAAAATATTTACTGTATCTGGATTAAATTCTTCGTGATTTACTCCGTACACAATATTCGGAACTCCTTTTCCAGGAGCAGTCAATAAAACTTTCTCAACACCTTTTGAAACTAAATGACGTTTCAATGCTTCTTCTGTTGTAAAAACACCAGTATTATCAATTACAAGCGCATCTTCAATTCCGTATTGCGTGTAATCAATTTCTTCTGGAGAATTAGCAGTAATGATGTGGACTGTAGTTCCGTTAATAATCAACGCATTGTTCTCTGGGTCGGCAGAAACAGATCCTTCAAAATCACCATGAACCGAATCATATCGCAATAAAGAAGCTCTTTTTTCTAACGATTGCGCATCATTCCTATCACGAGTTACTATCGCTCTTAAACGTAATTGTTGGCCTTTTCCAATTTTGCTCATCATTTCACGAGCCAATAAACGACCAATTCTACCAAAACCGTAAAGCACTACATCTTTTGGTTTTATTTCGTGAGTTTTCTTTGCATTTTTTAATTTATCGACAACAAATGCGGTGGCATCATTGTATTTGTTATCTTCTAAATGGTATTCGTAAGTCAATTTACCAATATCAATTCGAGATGGCGGTAAATCTAAATTTAAAATAGCGCGTGCAATTTCTACCGAATCAAAAACATTGATTGGTTTTTGAACAAATTCGCCTGCATATTCATGAAGGTTGATGATATCACTAACATTACGGTCAATTAATTGATTTCTAAAAAGCACCAATTCGATCGATTTGTCATACCATAAATCGCTGATTATTTTAATAAATTCTACACCAGCTTTTCGTCTGTCGGCCTGAAAAGCAAGTTCTTTTTCGTATAAAGCGTTATTGTTCATAGAATAGGAAATTTTATGTTGAGTTGTGTGTGATTTTATTCTCGGCAAAAGTATGATTTTAAACTATTTAACGAAAACGATTTCGCGATTTTTTTCCAATAAAAAAACCATCCTAATTTTTGGTAGGATGGTTTCACTTTATCTATAACTAATTTAGATGATAATTCGAATTAATTGCCTATTCTTAGTAAGCAATTGAACACTTGAACTTTGATTTTCATCTTTAGAATTTAATAGTCTTGAAACCGATTCAACATCAGTCGCTTTATCGTTATCAATACTAAGGATGATGCTTCCGTTAAGTTCATCTTGGTATTGTTTCAATCGTTCATTAGTGACTGCTTTTATTTTTACTCCGTATTCTATATTAAATTTTTTCTTGTCGGAAGCCGTGATGTTTTCTAATTCCAAACCTTTAAATTCGGTATTTATAATATCATTTTTCACTAAAGTTACCGGAACCGATTTTAAATCACCATCTCTTAAATAAGTAACCATAATTCGGTCATTTGGTCGTTTTGTATTGATGTAACCAGACAGTTCAGCAAAAGTGGAGGTTTTTTGAGCATCTAATTTTTTAATGATATCGCCTTCTCTTAATCCAGCTTTTTCGGCTCCTGAATTTTTATTTACTTTTTTGATATAAAACCCTTCGGTGTCTTTTATACCTAATTCCTTGAAAGCATTTCCTGTTAATTCACCACCTTCAACGCCTAAAATTCCTCTTTGAACATTTCCAAATTCCATAATATCTTCGATGATTTTTCGAGTAATATTAGACGGAACCGCAAATGAATAACCAACATAAGAACCCGTTTGGGAAGAAATCATCGTGTTAATTCCGATTAATTCGCCACGAGTATTAACTAGCGCACCACCAGAATTTCCTGGATTTACAGCAGCATCTGTTTGAATAAAAGATTGAATTCCTCTAGTGTCTAAATTTCTCGCTTTCGCGGAAACGATTCCAGCTGTAACAGTTGAAGTTAAA
>JAYVFV010000063.1:0-2065 GCA_043772885.1 Flavobacteriales bacterium | reverse complement strand
CTACCCGAAAAAAAAATGCCGAAATGATTTTCGACATTTTTTCTAATTTATTTGAGGTTGAGATTAAAAAAATTAATCATTCATAATATCCAAAAGATACTGTGGTGGTTTGATGGTTTTTCCTATGTTTACATCCACAAAAACCAACAAAAAATGGGCAGTTGTTAACAGTTCCTGATTTTCGTTACGAATTTCACAATCAAATTCGACCTTCACTGAGGATTGTCCTTTGAATTTTGTTATCACTGTAAGTAAATCATCATAACGTGCTGGTTTTTTGTAATTTATAGTCATGGATACTATCGGAAGAGCGATTCCATTCTCTTCGAGTGATTTATACGAAATCCCTTTGTTTCTAAGCCATTCCACACGTCCCATTTCAAAATAGGGTATATAATTGCCATGATAAACGACACTCATTTGGTCAGTTTCTGAGTAACGTACTCTAAATTGAATTTGATGTTCTTTCATCTGATTTTTTTACTTTTAATCTAAAATTGATTTTTTTATTACAACAAAATTTTCAAAAAATCAATACGATTTTAATTTTTTTTAACAAATTTTATTCACATATTTGTTGACCCAAATAACATGAAAAAATTCTATGTTTTTTTTGTTAAAAACTAAATAACTAATTACAATAATTTAAACTAAATATGAGCAAAACTGCGCAATCGGTGTGGGAAAATTGTCTGCTGTTTATAAAAGACAATATTCAAGAGCAAGCTTTCAAAACTTGGTTTGAACCGATTAAGTCAGTTGAACTAACTGATAACGCTTTATACATTCAAGTTCCAAGCAAATTTTTTTATGAATGGCTTGAAGAACACTATGTAAAATTGCTGAAAGTAGCGTTAACTAAAGAACTTGGGAAAAATGCAAAGTTACTCTATAAAATTAAAATGGAGAACACTTATGGAAATAAACAACCATTTACTGAACAACTGCCAAGTGCTCACCGCAGCCCAATAAAATCGCAAGATGTTGATGCTCCATTTAAAAATCTGAATCCAGAGTTAAAAAATCCTTTTGTAATTCCGGGAATTAGAAACTTAAAAATCGAGTCACAACTTAATCCAAATTATAGTTTTGACAATTTCCTTGAAGGTGATTCAAACAGATTAGCGCGTTCAGCTGGTATGGCTGTTGCCAATAAACCAGGTGGAACATCATTCAATCCGTTACTAATTTTTGGTGGTGTTGGATTAGGAAAAACCCATTTAGCGCACGCTATTGGTGTTGAAATCAAAGATAAATATCCTGAAAAAACAGTTTTATACATTTCCGCTGAAGTTTTTACACAACAATATATTGATTCGGTTAAGAAAAATAACAGAAACGATTTTATTCATTTCTATCAATTGATTGATGTTTTGATTATCGATGATGTTCAATTTCTTTCCGGAAAAACAGGAACACAAGATGTATTCTTTCATATTTTCAATTACTTACATCAAAACGGTAAACAAGTAATTCTTACTTCAGATAAAGCACCTGTTGACATGCAAGACATCGAACAGCGTTTGTTGTCACGATTCAAATGGGGGTTGTCTGCCGAATTACATCAACCGGATTATGAAACCAGGATTTCTATCTTAAAAAATATTTTGTATCGTGATGGTGTTGAAATGCCTGATGAAATTATAGAATATGTAGCGCGAAACATCAAGTCAAACGTTAGAGAATTAGAAGGTGCTATTATTTCGTTGATTGCACAATCTTCTTTCAATAAAAAAGAAGTGACTTTAGATTTGGCTAAAAATGTAGTCGAGAAGTTTGTCAAAAATGTTAAAAGAGAAATCTCAATTGAATACATTCAAAAAGTTGTTTCTGATTATTTCCAATTAGATTTGGACACCTTACAATCTAAAACCAGAAAGCGTCATGTGGTGCAAGCTCGACAATTAGCCATGTTTTTTGCTAAGAAATTTACGAAGTCATCTTTGGCAAATATTGGTTCCCAAATTGGAGATAGAGATCACGCTACCGTTCTTCACGCTTGCAAAACAGTTGACAACTTAGTTTCAACTGACAAACAGTTCAAAAAATTTGTAGAAGATATTCA
>JAYVFV010000062.1:0-2068 GCA_043772885.1 Flavobacteriales bacterium | reverse complement strand
TTGTTTCGAAAAAAGAGATGGCATCAGTAAAACTCAGATAATTTGTGTCCAGAATTACTTCTGCATTTTTCTGCTTCGAAAACGTTTGCGAAAATACTGTTTTTCCGTTTTCTAAAACCGTTCTTTCCACGTTTTTTTGAAGTTTGCTTTCTAATTTTTCTCTTATCTTTTCATTATCAGAAACTAAGACATAGGAGCTTGACGAGATTTTCACTTTGGATTTTCCCTGAAAAAGTTTTACCACAGAAAAATAAAAAGCGCCAAATCTCGCCATTAGATTAAAGAATACCGATTGCTTGAAATGTTTTTTATAGAAAAAATTCATAAACTCTCTGAAATGCTTCATGTAAGTAGCATCCTTAACCGTGCTTTCTCCTTTATAGTGAATAACCGTAGTTTCGTGGAAATAATAGTTTTGTTTGTGCAACAAAAGCACACGGTAAGACAGATCGATATCATCAGCATACATAAAGCAATTTTCATCAAAACCTTCTAACTGATTATACAATTCGCGCTTCATAACCATAAAGGCACCAACGAGAATATCAACTTTTCCGGTTTGGTTTTCACCCAAATGCTTGGCATAATATTTATTAAATAGAGAAGATTTCGGAAACAACTTATACAATCCAAAAATCTTGGTAAAGGCGACCCAAGGCGTTGGAATTCCGCGTTTGCTTTCGGGAAGAAAGTTTCCGGTTCCGTCAATCAGTTTGCAGCCTACAATTCCTAAATCCGTTTTGCTTTTGGCGAAAGCCAGCAATTTTTCAAATGTATCTTCAGCAACAACAGTATCAGGATTTAAAACACAAATGTATTGGCCTTTCGCTTCTTTAACTGCAATGTTATTGCCTTTTGGAAAGCCGTAATTCTCTTTGTTTTCAATAAGTTTGATGTTTGGGAAACGCAGTTTCATCATCGTGCAACTGTCGTCAGAAGAATTATTATCGATGACAATAATCTCGGCATCCAGATTCTGAATGGCTTTTTGCACGCTCAAAACACACAACTCCAAAAAGTAGCGCACATTGTAATTAAGGATGATAACCGATAGTTGCATTGATAGTTATTTTAGAACAACTTAATTAAGTCTTGTGGATTTTTAAGATTGTTCCAGAAAACGTGCAATGCAATTACTTTTGTTTCTGTAGTAAAACTATAATATAAAGTAGTCTGCTTTGAAATTACTAAACAATAAACCTTAAAGGTGTTGTTACAAATACCGATTTCAGGATTTTTCGACAATCTTTCTAAATTTTCTTCAACTAAGATTTTAAACTTTTGAACTTCGTTAGAATTCCATTTTAACAAGACAAATTCAGTTTCTTCAACATAAGTATCTAATGCGGTTGAATCCCAATTAATTTTATAAATCATTTAAAAAAAGGAAACCTTACTTTAATTCTACGCATAGCTTCTTCATTAGAAAATCCTAATCCTTGTTCATGTTCTTGTTTAGATTTCTCTATTAATTGAACTAAAATAGGATGTAACTCTTCTTCATTAGAATCAACTTTTGGAGTCACTTCGTATGCTTCAGCAGGTTCCTCAGCGTTATTTTTTTTGTTAGAATTCATAACAAACGATTTTGAAATTCAAATATACAAAAAACTTCGACGCTGTAAAACACAAAAGACCATTCCTTTCTAGCCCCGATTGAAGTCTCGTTTTTGGACGAGACGTAAAGCGGGAAAATGGATAATAGAAAAACACTGACCATTCGCTTCAAATAAAAGATTGCTTCGTCCCTCGCAATGACTTACTTTTGCAAAAAATTGTTACCCGTGAATTACCTTTCAGTAGAAAACATATCAAAATCCTTTGGCGAAAGAACCTTGTTTAAGGAGATTTCCTTTGGCATCAATAAAGACCAGAAAATTGCTTTCATTGCCAAAAATGGTTCGGGAAAAACCTGCATCATGAACATTATCAATGGCGAAGACGAACCAGACACAGGTAAAGTTGTCGTTAGAAAAGGTATCAAAATGGCGTTTCTTTCCCAAACTAGCATGCTTCAGGAAGAATTGACGATTGAAGAAAGTATTTTTGCTTCGGATAACGAAATCCT
>JAYVFV010000061.1:0-5713 GCA_043772885.1 Flavobacteriales bacterium | reverse complement strand
TTAAAGCAGTAGCCCGCAAAACCAATTTCATTATTATTTAAGGATATGGCACCGTTTAGAGCACCGTTGGCATTATAATAAGTACTCCATAATTTATTTTGGGCTGTTGGGTCTGTTTTCATTACAAAGCTGGTTGCAATAAATTCTGGAACAATTAATCCAATAAAACTGGTGAGACTACTTCCAATAAGCCTACCCGACATATAAAGGTTGTTGTCAGTATCAAAAATAATTTTATGTAGTAGAAGCCCTTGAATCGTAGTCCCTACATCACCTCGAAACCATTGAAAACTGCCGGAATTATTAAAACAGGCCAATAGTGTATTATTTGTAACTGTCTGACCACCAACAGCAGCGGTTTCCGAACTGGATCCCTTACCACTCGTAATATAAAAATAACCATTATAAGGGTTTCTGTAAAATTTAGCCGACAATAAAAATCCACCATTGGATAACTGCATGTCTAGGTGTGTAGCGGAGACATAATTCCCGTTGGTATCATACTTTAATATAAAGAAATTCTGACCTACCATGTTGTTTATAAACGAACCGTCTGCATAGGTCCCAGCTGGCAACTGCAACAACCAATAACTGTTGCCAGAACTATCAGTATTCATCCCTATTGAAAAGGCATTGACTGAAGTAACAGCAGTTTGAGGTCGTCTTATCCATTGCATGATACCATTACTGTTATACTTGGCAAGAAAATTTACGCTACAGTCTGTCGGTGTCTGGCTAATGATTACGTCATCATCTATTCTTGGCGGGTATGTAGTATTCCCACAACTGCCAAATCTACCTGCTATATAGACGTTATCTAATTGATCTATACTTAAACCATTTACGAAATCATAACGTCTTCCACCGATGATTTTTGACCATCGGTAACTTCCATCACAAGCAAAGCTTGCTAATGCGATATCTGTTACTTGGGTATTTTCGCCAAAATTGGTCTTCGTTACTCCATCCACATCCAAACCATTTTTTCCTACTGCCGATAATATATAAATATTTTTTTGACTGTCAGTAACAATATCATACACTTCTTCTTGCCGCAAATTACTTGAAGTGATATCCAATGCATCAGTAGCACCACCCCGTTTACCCCATTGCCAGGATTGGGCAATAGAAATTGTTGAAATTAGGACTGTTGCTATTACTAGAATAATCTTTTTCATGATAAATACTATTTTAAAGCGAATATACAAATAGCTGTAATTTTTACGTTTTTAGTGGCTTACTACTAATTTTTCCTTCTTAATTACTCTACCGTTTTCCATCATTAGTATTAAATAGTGACCTGATGCAATACTGAAGGTATCTAAATTTACAGTACCAACGGTTTATGTTATTGGTAAAGTTAGTATTTTTCTGCCTAACATTCCTATAGCGCGAATTTGCAATCCGTGCCAACAATCAACATCAAAACAAAAACAAATCTACCAAATTTTATTACATTTATTTCACACCAGTGAAACGAATTGACAAAGTAAATAAACAAAAATGCTAAAAACCATTTTATACATAGCTGTCGGCGGCGCTATTGGAAGTGTGTTGCGTTACTTAACATCTGTATTCGTCAATAAATATTGGTCAAGCAACTTTCCTTTGGCAACATTTATTGCCAATATTTTAGGTTGTTTTTTGGTTGGATTGTTCATCGGAATATTAGAAAAAAACAACCTCGCCAATAGCAATTTAAAATGGTTTTTAATCACAGGTTTTTGTGGTGGCTATACTACTTTTTCTACTTTTGGCTATGAGAATTATTCGCTTTTTCAGAGCAACAATTCCTTGTTGGCTTTTGCGTATATTGGTTTGAGTATTCTAGTTGGACTCTTTGCTGTTTGGTTTGGACTTTTCATCACGAAATAATTCTAGCCACGAATTTCACGAATTAGCACAAATTAATTCGTGAAAATTCGTGAAATTCGTGGCTAAAATAAAAGTATCAAAACACAAAAATCTATGTTAATCTGTATCATCTGTGTTTAAATTTTAGTATTTTCGCACACTATGAATGAAAAAGACATCCAAGCTATTCACCAATTATTGGCATCGCCTAAGAAAATTGCTATTATTCCACATCGAAGTCCAGATGGAGATGCTATGGGTTCTACGCTCGGTTTGTATCATTTTTTATTGCAATTGAATCACCATCCAATAGTAATTGCTCCGAATGATTTTCCTGATTTTTTAGCTTGGTTGCCAGCAGCGGAAACAGTTTTGATTTATGAAAATGACAAAGAAAATTCTACAAAAATACTTCAAGAAAGCGAATTGGTTTTTACGTTAGATTTTAATGCGCTTCATCGCACTGGCGAAATGGAAAATGTATTGAAAACGCTTACCGTTCCTATGATTATGATTGATCATCATCAATCGCCTGATAAGTATGCAACGTATACGTATTCCGATACTGCTTTTGGTTCGACGTGTGAAATGATTTACAATTTCATCGGTTTTTTAAATCAGAAATCGCTTATCGACAAAACCATTGCAACCTGTTTGTATACTGGAATTATGACGGATTCAGGACAGTTTCGTTATCCAAAAACAACAGGAACAACACATCGCATTATAGCAGAGTTTATCGATTTGGAAATTGACAATTCGGAAATTCCAACCTTAATTTACGACAATAATTCGTACGATAGATTGCAATTGCTGGGAAGAGCTTTGCAAAATATGAAAGTAATGCTTCAATATAAAACCGCTTATACCACACTTTCTCAAAAGGAATTGGATGAATTTCATTATGTAAAAGGTGATACAGAAGGCATTGTAAATTTTGGTTTAACCATAAAAGATATTATTTTTGCTGTAATTTTAATTGAACATCGCGATGAGAATATTATTAAAATATCCTTTCGTTCGCAAGGTAACTTTGATGTTAATCAATTTGCGAGAGAGCATTTTAATGGTGGTGGACACATCAATGCTGCTGGAGGAAAATCATACGACACATTAGAAAATACTGTAAAAAAACTGGAACTATTAATCACGAAAATCAAACAATAATAATGTCAAAATTAAAATCCTTTTTCTTGCTTTTTCTACTACTGATTTTGACAGTAAGTTGTAAACAACAACAAGCGAGACGACCGATTTCGCAATCGTCGGGAGCGTTTTTAAATGAATCTGTGGAAAGAAATAAAAAATTAATTAAAGGAGAAGAACGACTTATTGATTCGGTTATCAAGAGCAATCCCAACATCAAATACATTGCTTCACAAAAAGGATATTGGTATCATTATGAAATTAAAAATAATAACGATACTTTGCGTCCGAAAAAAGGAGATATCGCTTATTTTGATTATGAAATTAAAGATTTGAAAGGGAATGTCATTTATTCTGAAGTGGAATTAAAACCACAAACGTATGTCGTTGACAAGCAAAACTTTATATCGGGAATACAAAACGGCATAAAATTAATGCATAAATCTGAGAAAGTTACTTTTCTTTTTCCTTCCCACATGGCTTTTGGTTATCATGGCGACAATCATAAAATAGGGACAAATAAACCAATTATGTGTACTGTTACATTGAATGACTTTAAACCTGAAAATAAATTAATTACCGAATAAAATGATTAAAAAAGTTCTCTTATTATTAGTAGTTCTCGCTACTTCTTCTTGCAAAAAAGAAGAGCATACTGATTTGTCGGATGGATTGTATGCCGATATTGAAACGTCTAAAGGTACCATAACAGTGCAATTAGAATACACAAAAGCACCAATAACAGTTGCCAATTTTGTCACTCTTGTCGAAGGGAAAAACCCTTTTGTAAGTGCTGAATTTAAAAACAAACCGTTTTATGACGGATTGAAATTTCACAGAGTAGAACCTGGTTTTGTTATTCAGGCTGGTGATCCTTTAGGAAATGGCTCTGGTGGTCCAGGATATGCTTTTAAAGATGAGTTTTCCGATTTAAAACATGATAAAGAAGGAACACTTTCTATGGCAAATTCAGGTCCGAAGACCAATGGAAGTCAGTTTTTCATTACCCATGTTCCGACTCCGAATCTTGACGGAAGACATACTGTTTTTGGATATGTTGTAAAAGACGGAATGGTAATAGTAAATACTATTGAAGTAAATGACGCTATCATTTCGATTAAAATTATTCGCAAAGGAGAAGCCGCTAAAAAATTTAATGCCGAAAAAATTTTCAATGATTATTTTAAAAACGAATCCGAAAATCAAAAAAAACAAGCGCTAATTGATACCGAATTAAAACAAAAAAGTGAAGTTCAAAATAAAGTTTTAATGGCAGATAAAGTGGCTTATTTCAAAAATCTTAAAGCAACCGCTACTAAATCGACAAGCGGATTAGTATATAAAATCATCAAAAACGGAAATGGAAAAAAACCTTCAATTGGAACTACCGTTTTTGTAAACTATGCTGGCTTTTTTGAAGACGGGATGTTGTTTGATAGCAGCATCAAAGTGGTTGAAGAAAGTTACGGAAAATTAAATCAGCAAAAACAAATGCAAAATGGCTATCAACCGATTCCTTTTGAAGTTGGAACAAAAACGGGACTGATTCCTGGATTTATCGAAGGATTGGAAAAATTAAAAATTGGCGACAAAGCCGTATTGTTCATCCCTTCTAATTTGGCTTGGGGCGAGCAAGGCGCTCATGGTCTAATTCCGCCGAATGCCAATGTGATTTTTGAAATCGAAATGCTTGAAAAACAAAAATAAATTAACTAATATAATAAACTTTAATACAATGAAAATGAAATTTAAAATCCTATGTCTGTTTATTTTGGCAATGACATTAAGTTTTGCTCAAACAACAAAAAAGTCAGTTAAAAAAACTACAAAATTGCCAATTGCAGCTAAAAAAGCAGTAACAACAGCTTCCACTCAAAATCCAAATGACGGAATTTTTGCTGAATTCGAAACTTCAAAAGGTAAAATTGTTGTTAAACTAGAATACAAGAAAACGCCTGTAACGGTGGCAAACTTCGTCTCTTTAGCAGAAGGAACGAATACATTTGTAACGGATGAAAAATTAAAAGGAAAACCTTTTTATAATGGGTTAAAATTTCACAGAGTAATAAAAGACTTTATGATTCAAGGTGGAGATCCTTTAGGAAACGGTTCTGGCGGTCCGGGTTACGCTTTTAAAGATGAATTTACTGATGCTGCATTTGATAAAGCTGGAATTCTTGCGATGGCAAATTCTGGACCTAAAACAAATGGTTCCCAATTTTTTATTACACACAAAGATACACAATGGTTGACAGGAAAGCATACTATTTTTGGTTATGTAACTGTAGGTCAAGATTTAGTAAATGCGATTGCACAAGATGATGTGATTAATAAAATTACCATTGTTAGAAAAGGTTCTGAAGCTAAAAAGTTTGATGCTGCTGCAACTTTTGCTGCTTATTTCGCCAATAAAGGTGACGATGAGAAAAAACAAACTGCAACTGATGCTGAAAATAAAGCCAAACAAGCTACAATTGAAGCGGAAAAAAAGAAAGAATTGTTAGCGAAATGTGGTCCCATAATGGCTTCAAAAGTAGCTTCTTTAAATGCAATTAAAGCTACTTCAACCACAACAGCATCGGGAGTACAATATAAAATCACGCAAACGGGTTCGGGTAAAAAACCTGTAGATGGTACTACAGTTTACATTCACTATGCGGGTTATCTTGAAGATGGAAGTTTGTTTGACAGCAGTTATGAGGAAGTAAATAAA
>JAYVFV010000060.1:0-2071 GCA_043772885.1 Flavobacteriales bacterium | reverse complement strand
ATATTTTCAATTTCGTTATAAGTGGGGATAATTACAATTCCGTCAGTCATTTCTTTGGCTAAATAATTAACAAAAATAAACTTTTTATGGGAGTTGCTCCTTAAGAAAATGATAATAAAAGGCGATAACTCGAAGAATTGCTTTTTGCTTCAATCCATCGAATCAAAATTAGGCAAAAAGTAAAAACAAGACCAATTATGAAGCTATTTTTAGTATTTTTGCAACGATATGATAGAAACCGTTTTACAGCCAAGAATTATAGGAATCCAAGACTGGGCCACTATAATTTTTGTAATCTTATTTACGATTATTGCTATAGTAAAGTCCGTTTTTGAAACACGTTTTCAAGATTTCATGAATCTAGTCGTTTCTGACAAATACACGAAAATCTATCGTGATGCTTCGTACTTGATGAGTGGATTTACAATCTTTTTGTTCTTAGTACAATTAATCTCCATCTCTTTCTTTATTCAATTAACGTTGCATCATTTTTATCATCTTTCAAAAACCGACTGGATTTTGTTTATTCAAATTTGCACTTTTTTAAGTGTATTTGTGCTTTCGAAATTCCTAATCGAAAAAATAATCGCCACTTCTTTTGCTATTGATGAATTTGCCGATCAATTCAATTTACAAAAGGTTACTTACAGAACGTATATTGGTGTTTTATTACTTCCTGTCAATGCCATATTGTTTTACAACACAAACACATCAGATTTGTTGTTTTATGGAATTATTACCATTATTGCTGTAACAAATCTGTTAACTTACGTCGTTTCTTTGAAGAATTATCAAAATTTATTATTCGGTAAGTTGTTTTATTTTATTTTATATCTTTGCGCACTCGAAATAGCACCGTACTATTTTATCTATTATTGGTTTACAAAAAGTTAGCATATTTAGAAAATGTCAATATGAAAGTGAAAACAATTTTGGTGTCACAGCCGGAACCTAAAGTAGAAAACTCTCCGTACTTTGACTTGCAACAGAAGCATAAAGTAAAAGTTGATTTCAGACCTTTTATTCACGTCGAGGGCGTAAATGCTAAAGACGTACGATTACAAAAAATTGACCTTAACAATTACTCCGCAATCATTTTGACGAGTAAAAATTCTGTTGATCATTTTTTCAGAGTGGCAGAAGAGATGCGCTTTAAAGTTCCTGAAGGACTGAAATATTTTTGTCAATCCGAAGCCATTGCGTTCTATTTGCAGAAATACGTTGTTTACAGAAAACGTAAAATATATGTTGGTCAGAAAGATTTTGCTGATTTGTCCCCATTAATAAAAAAATACAAAGACGAAAAGTTTTTGCTTCCTGCTTCTGATCAATTGAATGCAGATGCACCGCAAACATTAAACAATCTTAAAGTTGATTGGACACAAGCTACTTTCTACAAAACAGTGATGAGTGACTTGTCAGATTTAGCCGATGTTTATTACGATATTTTGGCCTTCTTTAGTCCAACTGGGATTAAATCATTATTCATGAATTTTCCGGACTTTAAACAAAACGACACTCGTATTGCTGTTTTTGGGAGTACTACTCAAAAAGAAGCGCTCGAGCATGGTTTGCGAATTGATATCCTAGCTCCAACTCCAGAAACACCGTCGATGACCATGGCTTTGGAAAAATATATTGCAGAGGCAAATAAAGGAAAATAAAATTTTATAAATAAAAAGAAAAGAGTCTCCATTTCGAGACTCTTTTTTTATTGAATTATGTTTAATAGTAAACTGTCAACGATTGCGATTACCATTGGTGATCCAGATTTTGGGGAACTGTCAACAAAACCTAGCCTTTTACAAAGGCTGTTTCTATTTTGTAGCAACTGCTTGTGAAAGTGAACTTTCAACGGTTGGGATTACCTCTGGTGATCCCGAGCTTGGGGAACTGTCAATAAAATATCGCCTTTTGCAAAGGCTGGTTTTTCTTTTTTAGGAACTGCCTCTGAAAGTAAACTTTCATCGACTGGGATTACCTCTGGTGATCCCTATTGGGGAGAACTGCCAATAAAACCTCGCCTTTTGCAAAGGCTGGTTTTTCTTTTTTAGGAACTGCCTCTGAAAGT
>JAYVFV010000059.1:0-2074 GCA_043772885.1 Flavobacteriales bacterium | reverse complement strand
AAAAACAACGACCAGAGGAAGTTCGTTTTTTGACTAAGAAAAAAGATTTTATCAAAAAAGATGTAACGAACAGTGCGATTGGCTTCAAAAATTAATTATTTTTAAAAATTTACTTTTTGCGATGTGGCTTCGTAAAATATTTTTGACGTCGCGGTTGTTTTGCATTGGAGTAATTATGTTGCGTAAAACTTCAGTATTATTGATTTGATAATTTAAATCGAAAAATGCGTAGCCTTTATAAACCCCATTTTCGACTAAGATAACACTTTTTTCTGATATTTTTCGACCTCGATCTACAATAATCATGTTTTGATTTTCGAACGAATTCTTATCAATAAACTCTTGAACACGAGCGTTATAAACTTCGGGAGTTTCGAGATTAATGCAGGCGCCGTTGCATTCTTTTATTATATATTGGAAACATTCATTTTTGGTAATGTGAAGTCCTGTAAATTTTTGGCACAATTTGTATTGCGATGTGATTCTATGCAGAGAACCTAGTGCTTCATTGAGATTGCCAAACGAGGTTATTTCTTTGCGACGCGCATCTGTTTTTTGAATTTTGAGGTTTAAATATCCGTTAGCATCTGTTGTGGAATACAAGGCAATATTGAATTTATCATTGGTATGCGCCCGATTGTAAATGGGTTTATTGGTCTTAATTTCTTGGGATTCTTTGAGCAATGCAATTAATTCCGAGCCTGTTTCTTCATAAGTAATCGTGTAAACTTCATCTTGAATTTTTAGTGATTTTTTGTCAATTCCTGTAAAATGTTGGTTGATGCGCTTGCGAATATTTTTGCTTTTGCCAATATAAATTAATTTACCTGCAATATTATAAATATAATATACGCCAGTTTTTGATGGCATACTTTCCATAATATCACGTAATTTTGGTGCAATTCCTTTTTCGATTTCGGATTTTATGAGTTCATTTAAAATAGTTTTTTCGACATCTTTATCGAGTAACATTTTGAAAAGTTTTACTGTTGCAAGTGCATCTCCAGTGGCACGATGTCGGTCTGCCATTGGTATTCCGAGTGCTCTAACCAATTTACCTAGACTGTGTGATGGTTGTTCTGGCATTAGTTTTTGTGACAACTCGACTGTACAAAGGTTTTTACATTGGTAATCATAACCCAATCTGCGGAATTCTGTTCGTAAAACGCGATAATCAAAACTCACGTTGTGAGCTACGAATATGCTGCCATCTGTAATTTCGATAATTCGTTTGGCAATTTCGAAGAATTTAGGTGCACCTTTTAGCATTTCGTTGTTTATTCCTGTTAGTTTAACAACAAATGGCTGGATGGGTTTTTCGGGATTGACCAAACTAATAAATTGGTCTACAATTTTGTGTCCGTCGAATTTGTAAATGGCGATTTCGGTAATTCCTTCTTCGTTGAATTGACCTCCTGTGGTTTCTATGTCTAGTATACAGTAAATAGTATTTTTGTTTTAAAGGTTTAAAATAGTTAAAAATTTAGCGAGTTCCAAAGATACTACTTCCAATTCGAACCATGGTACTTCCGCATTCAATTGCTAGTTCATAATCGCCAGACATTCCCATTGATAAAGTTTGCAGTTTGCAGTTTGCAATTTGCAGTTTTTTATGTGTCTCAAAAATATTTTTTAAGTTAATGAATTCTTTCTTAATTTGAAGTTGATTATCTGTAAAAGTTGCCATTCCCATTAATCCAACAATCCTAATATTTTGTAGGTTTTTAAGTGAATTTAAATTCAAAATTTTGTTTAATTCTTGTTCGTTCAAACCAAACTTCGTTTCTTCTTCGGCAATGTGAATTTGTAATAAGCAATCTATAACTCTATTTTGTTTTTTAGCTTGTTTGTCTATTTCTTCTAACAATTTTAGGCTATCAACACCGTGAATGAGGTTGACATATTCCGCCATAAATTTCACTTTGTTGGTTTGCACGTGACCAATCATTTGCCAAGAAATATCTTTTGGCATTGTTTGCCATTTTTCGGTCATTTCTTGGATTTTGTTTTCTCCGAAAATACGTTGCCCAGCATCGTATGCTTCCATTAAATCGGAAATAGGCTTGGTTTTAGA
>JAYVFV010000058.1:0-2083 GCA_043772885.1 Flavobacteriales bacterium | reverse complement strand
ATTTATTTGACTTTTGTTATTTTCTTTTTGTGATTTCAACCTGCATACTTTTCAGCTGCTCCAAATAATCTCTTTCGTTAGAAAGTCGCGGAATTTTGTGTTGCCCGCCGAGTTTGTTGTTTTCTTTGAGCCAGTCGTAAAATAAATTTTCTCTGGCAACATTAATAGCTAAAGGATTTAGCGTCATATTCTTGTAGCGCTTTGCTTCGTAATCAGAGTTCAACGACTGTAAATTTTCATCCAATCTTTTTTGAAAAAGTTTTATATCTTCTGGGTGTTTTTTAAATTCAATCATCCATTCGTGGGCGCCTTTTTCCTTTATTTTCATAAAAATAGGAGCAACCGTATAATCTGTCACTTCGCAGTTTAAAGCTGAGCATGTTTTAGCCAAAGCCATATCGGTATTTTCAACCATTAGTTCTTCGCCAAAAACGTTGATATGATGTTTGGTTCTTCCCGAAACCCGAATTCGATACGGCGACAAAGAAGTAAAGCGGACGGTATCGCCAATCAAATAGCGCCAAAGTCCAGCATTGGTCGTAATCACAACGGCATAATTCTTAAACAATTCCACATCAGCAAGCCGAATTACTTTTTGGTTTTCGGTGCCAAAAGTATCCATCGGTATGAATTCATAGAATATCCCATAATCCAACATCAGCAACAAATCGTTGGAATAATTCAAATCCTGGATTGCAAAAAATCCTTCTGATGCATTATATATTTCGTAATATTTAAAATTATTTCGAGGCAGTATTTTTTTGTATTGTTCTCTGTACGGTTCAAAACTTACGCCACCATGAAAATAAAC
Organism: Flavobacteriales bacterium; assembly: GCA_043772885.1. Classification (GTDB taxonomy): domain Bacteria; phylum Bacteroidota; class Bacteroidia; order Flavobacteriales; family Flavobacteriaceae; genus Flavobacterium. Next base: position 1,272 of record JAYVFV010000058.1, on the reverse strand, counting down.
TTCCAGATTTGGCCACAATTCCATTAAATTATCTTTCCCAGTTTCGGTCATAATTCTGTTTAATAACACCAACATCCACGAAGGAACACCTGCAAAACTGGTTACGTTTTCATTTTTGGTTTCGTTGATAATGGCGGAAAGTTTGGATTCCCATTCGTGCATTAAAGAAATTTTACTACTCGGCGTACTACTGAATTCAGCCCAAATGGGCATGTTCTCAATCAAGATTGCGGATAAATCACCAAAGTACGTATTGTTGTTTTCGTAAATCTGAGAACTTCCGCCAAGACGCAAACTTTTGCCTAAAAACATCTCCGAGTTTTCGTTGTTATTCAAATACATACACAACAAATCCTTGCTGCCTTTGTAATGACAATCTTCCAAAGCTTCATTGCTTACGGGAATGAATTTACTTTTTGCATTGGTGGTTCCGCTCGATTTGGCAAACCATTTTATTGGCGTGTTCCAAAAAACATTTTGAGCTCCTTTTCGGGTTAACTCAATCATTGGTTCCAAATCTTCATAAGTAGAAACGGGAACTCTTTCTGCAAAAGTTTGATAGGATTTCATACTTTCAAAATCATATTTCTGACCAATTACCGTTTCTTCAGACAAACGAATCAAATTCATCATTAGTTCTTCCTGCACTTCGTGAGGATACTTCAGAAATAACTCAATCTGATGAATGCGCTGTTTCAAAACCCACGAAGCGATAGAATTTATTAATGGTATTGGCATGTTTCGAATTTAGGAATTGCGAATTATGATTTAGGATTGTAACTTTACGCTAAAATAAGCAATTAATTCCTAAATCCTTATTCCTAATTCCCAAATAAAGATATGACTTACGAAGGCGTATGAACCAAAATGCAAACCGAGTTCTTAAATCCGATTCAGTATTATCTGGTTTTTGAGAACAGTTTTTTGAGTTTGAATCAGTTGCTGGGAAAATCGATGGAGATAAATTTCGTTGGTTACCAATGTTTGAATTGTGGTAAAAAGAAAAAGATTTTCCGTCAAGGATTTTGCTATGATTGCTTTATGAGTTCAGCCGCAGCAGGTGATTGGATTATGAAACCCGAATTAAGTACAGCGCATTTAGATATTGAAGATAGAGATTTAGAGTACGAAAAGAAAGTGCAACTGCAACCGCATATTGTGTATTTGGCGTTATCGAGCGAAGTGAAAGTTGGTGTTACCAGAGGAACACAGGTTCCGACAAGATGGATAGATCAAGGCGCCATTCAGGCAATTCCGATTGTGGAAGTTCCG
>JAYVFV010000057.1:0-2088 GCA_043772885.1 Flavobacteriales bacterium | reverse complement strand
ATATTGATTTATTGGAGCAAACATTTATTGTTAGAACCATTCCGCCTTATGATGTCAATGTTAAAAAAAGATTGGTAAAATCTCCAAAAGTATTCCTACGCGATTCAGGTATTTTACATCATTTATTATCGATTTCTGATTTCAATTCATTGCTCGGAAATCCAGTTTTTGGTTCTTCTTGGGAAGGAATAGTGATTGAAAATATAATTGTGAATTATCCAACTTGGGAGTATTATTTTTACAAAACGGCTACTGGAGATGAAATAGATTTAATTCTGAAAAAAGGAAATAAAGTCATCGCTATCGAATGTAAAGCATCGGCTGCGCCAAAAGTCACGAAAGGATTTTATAGAAGTTTAGAAGTAATAAAACCAAATAATATATATATTATTGCACCAACAAATGACACCTACCAAATAGCTGAGAATGTTACCGTTATTGGTTTGGAAAATTTTTTAAAATTAGAACTTTAATATACAATGAATCCCTATATCGAAATAGCAGGAAGAAAAATAGGACTCGATTTTCCACCTTTGGTCATTGCCGAAATCGGAATCAATCACGAAGGTTCGCTTGCAACTGCAAAGCAAATGGTTGATGCAGCGAAACGTGCAGGTGTAGAAGTCGTAAAACACCAAACGCATATTGTAGCTGATGAAATGAGTGGCGCTGCAAAAAAAGTGATTCCCGGAAACGCCGATGTATCGATTTATGAAATCATGGAACGCTGTTCGTTGAATGAAGAAGAAGAATTAGAACTAAAAAATTACGTCGAAAGCAAAGACATGATTTTTATTTCTACTCCTTTTTCACGCGCTGCTGCTGATCGATTGCGAAAGTTTGATATTCCAGTGTATAAAATTGGCTCTGGCGAATGTAATAATTATCCATTACTCGAACACATTTGCAGTTTTGGAAAACCTGTCATTTTAAGTACCGGAATGAATACGATTGAAAGTGTGCAAAAAGCAGTCGCTATTTTCGACAAACACAAAATTCCGGTGGCACTTTTACACACCACCAATTTATATCCAACACCAATTCATTTGGTACGTTATGGTGCGATGATGCAAATGCACGACGCTTTTCCTGATAAAGTTTTCGGACTTTCCGATCATACATTAAACAACAATGCGTGTTTAGGTGCTGTAGCTTTAGGAGCCAGTATTTTAGAACGTCATTTTACCGACACCATGCAACGAACCGGTCCCGATATTGTTTGCAGTATGGATGAAAAAGCATGTTCGGAATTGCTAGTAAATTCGAATGAAATTTGGCAAATGCGCGGCGGAACTAAAGCTCCTGCAAAAGAAGAACAAGTAACCATCGACTTTGCTTTTGCAACCGTTTGCAGTATACAATCAATTGCGAAAGGTGAGAAATTAACCAAAGATAATATTTGGGTAAAACGTCCTGGAACGGGAAAAATCCTGGCAGCACATTTTGATAGTTTACTCGGAAAAACTGCAAATAGAACTATTGAAAATGATGAACAACTAACTTTTGAAGATTTTGAATAATGGATAAATTATACGATTTAAAGCGACGATTTGAATACGAAAACGGATTTTATGCCACTGCTGATCCTTCGAGATTTAGTAAGTTTATTACCCATTTAGAGTTTTTCAAGTTAACATCAAATGTAAGAGGTGAAATTGTTGAATTCGGAATTTTTAAAGGAAATTCTTTTTTTCGATGGATAAAATTCCGTGATCTATTAGAACAAACCAACAGCCGAAAAGTAATTGGATTTGATATTTTTGGCGATTTTCCCGAAGCCAATTTTGAAGAAGATAAAGCCAAAAGAGATGCCTTTGTTGCCGAAACCAATGGTGGGAAAAGTATCTCTCTTGAAGAAATAAACGAACTTTTAGACCAACAAGGTTTGAATAAAAATGTCGATATTATTAAAGGTGATATTTTAGTGACATTGGTTGATTATCTAGAGAAAAATCCACATTTAAAGATTTCATTATTGCATATTGACGTTGATTTGTACGAACCATCAAAACATATTTTAGAAAAATTGTACGACAAAGTAACAACAGGCGGCATTATTATTTTTGACGATTATGGTGCTTTTGCAGG
>JAYVFV010000056.1:0-2088 GCA_043772885.1 Flavobacteriales bacterium | reverse complement strand
GGAATTGTAGGTTGCAAACTCATCGACGGAACGGGACATTTTTTACCAGAATCCAAACGCGGTATTCCGACTCCTTGGGTAGCTTTCACCAAGATTTTTAGCATATATAAAGGATTTCCGAAATCGAATTTTTTCAATCAATATTACGCGCAACATCTCAATGAAAATCAAACAGGAAAAGTCGATATTTTGGTCGGTGCTTTTATGGTGATGAAGAGAGAACTGTACAATGACATTGATGGTTTCGACGAAAATTGCTTCATGTATTCCGACGATATCGATTTGAGTTATCGAGTTTTGCAAAAAGGGAAATCCAATTATTATTTACACGAAACATCAGTCATACATTATAAAGGCGAAAGCACTGTTAAAGACGAAACGTACATGAAACGCTTTCAGGAAGCAATGAATTTCTTTTATAAAAAGCATTTTAAAATATCAGTTTTCTTTTCCTTATTTATGAAAATCGGAATCGTTTTCTTTTCCTTAATCAAAAAAATGCAAGGAAAACCAAAAACAAAATTAGCTCCCGAAAGGTATGTTTTGATTTCGAATGACGAATCCGCTAAGGAATGTATAGAAGTAAAACTTCAGAAGAAAGTACAGCTAGCTTCTCTGATAAACGGAAAATTAAACATTTCCATACGTAAAAACAGCGAAATCATTATCGATACGAATTGGATTACTTTCAAAGATGCAATTCAATTTTTAGAAGAAAACAAAAACAACACCTTCACTTTTAAATTGTTACCAATCGATAGCAATTTTATTATTGGAAGTAATTCCAGTTATGATAGAGGCGAAGTGATTCTAATAGCGTAATCGATAAATAATAAAAATTAGTGAATTCGTGGCTAAACCTAAATTCTTTTACTAATTTTGCAGACCAAATAACAAAACACAACTTTAGTTTAACTACATGGCAAAGTTTGAATTGAAATTACCCAAGATGGGCGAAAGCGTTGCGGAAGCTACAATTACCAACTGGTTAAAAAACGTTGGTGATTCTATTAATGCCGATGAAGCGGTTCTGGAAATTGCTACTGATAAAGTAGATAGTGAGATTCCGAGTGAAGTTTCAGGAACGTTAACCGAAATTTTATTCCAAGTGAATGATGTGGTTAAAGTCGGACAAACGATTGCCATTATTGAAACAGAAGGCGGAAGCGTATCAGTTCCAATTACAACGGAAGTAGTCGCGCCAATTGTTGCAGAAGTGGAAAAAACAATCGAAGTAGCTGTAGCAACTGCAGCTCCAGCCGATTTTTCTACATCAGATAAATTCTTTTCACCATTGGTAAAAAATATTGCCTCAGCAGAAGGTGTTTCAATTGCCGAATTAGAAAGTATTTCTGGTTCAGGTAAAGACGGACGTGTTACTAAAGAAGATATACTAAACTTTATAAAAAATAGAGGAAGTCAACCAGCAGTTGCCACGCAACCGACAACCGACAACCGACAACCGACAACTCAAAGTACTCAACCATCAACTCAAGCAATTCCAGTATCCGTTAACGGCGGCGACGAAATTGTAGAAATGGACCGAATGCGTAAGTTGATTTCGGGTTATATGATGGCTTCAGTGCAAACATCGGCACACGTACAATCGTTTATAGAAGTGGATGTGACTAACATTGTGAAATGGCGTGATAAAGTAAAAGCAGCTTTCGAAAAACGCGAAGGTGAAAAACTAACGTTCACTCCAATAATGATGGAAGCCGTTGCCAAAGCATTGAAAGATTTCCCTGGGATGAATATTTCTGTGGATGGCGATTACATTATTAAAAAGAAAAATATTAATCTAGGAATGGCAGCAGCGTTGCCTAACGGAAACTTAATTGTTCCAGTTATCAAAAATGCCGATCAGTTAAACCTTGTCGGAATGGCAAAAGCGGTAAACGATTTAGGAAACCGTGCCAAAGCCGGAAAATTAAAACCAGACGATACACAAGGCGGAACTTATACTGTAACCAATGTTGGAACTTTCGGTTCTGTATTTGGTACTCCAATTATCAACCAACCACAAGTGGGAATTTTAGCATTGGGAGCTATTCGAAAAGTGCCAGCGGTTATCGAAACGCCAGAAGG
>JAYVFV010000055.1:0-2088 GCA_043772885.1 Flavobacteriales bacterium | reverse complement strand
CCACGATTGGAAAGTGATGTTTGGCAATGAGAATGTCTCTTTTCATTGCATCGAAAGCGATGATAAAGAAGGATTGATTTTGGAATTTATTCCGTTATATCATATCAATATGTTGGCAATGACAACCCATCACAGAAATTTCTTTCAACGTATTTTCGACGTTAGTTTGTCTAAAAAGTTGGCATTTCACACCAACATTCCGATTTTGGCATTTCATCCATAAAAAAAACCGCAACATCAAATGTTACGGCTTGGAAATATAATTGGGTAATTAGGGTTAGTTGTTGAGCATGACCGGCATGACTAGCATGGTTACGGTTTCACCTTCGTCTAATCCGTCTGCTGGCGTAAGGATTCCAGCGCGGTTTGGTAGAGACATTTCTAAAACAATCATATCCGATTGCAAGTTGGTCAACATTTCTGAAAGGAATCTCGAATTAAATCCAATTTGCATATCATCGCCTTGATAATCACAAGTCAAACGCTCTTCTGCTTTATTAGAATAATCAATATCTTCCGCAGAAATGTTTAATTCTGCTCCTGCAATTTTCAATCTGATTTGGTGTGTCGTTTTGTTAGAGAAAATCGCGACACGTCTTACAGAATTTAAGAATTGCGTACGATCAATCATTAACTTATTTGGGTTTTCTTTCGGAATAACCGCTTCGTAGTTTGGATATTTTCCATCAATTAAGCGACACATCAAGATATAATTGTCAAAAGAAAAAGTGGCGTTAGAATCGTTGTATTCAATTTTGATTTCAGCATCAGATGAACCAAGAATACTTTTCAAAATATTAAGTGGCTTTTTAGGCATAATAAAATCTGCCACCTGAGATGCTTTTACATCGGTACGAGCGTATTTTACCAATTTATGTGCATCTGTAGCTACAAAAGTCAATCCTTCTGGTGAAAATTGAAAAAACACACCTGACATTACAGGGCGTAAATCGTCGTTTCCAGCTGCAAAAATGGTTTTGCTAATCGCGGTTGCCAATACTTCTGCGGGAACTAAAGTAGTTGAAGGATTGTCTAAATTGACTGATTTCGGAAATTCTTCGCCTGGTGCGTATGCTAAGGCGTATTTACCGGAATTGGAACTGATTTCGATGGTACTATTTTCTTCAACGGTAAATGTCAAAGGTTGTTCTGGAAATGTTTTAAGAATTTCCAACAATAATTTCGCTGGAACGGCAACACTTCCTTTGCTGGTAGAATCGATTTCTAAAGTGGCTGACATGGTAGTTTCTAAATCTGAAGCGGAAACAGTCAACGTTTTGTTGTCCAATTCAAATAAGAAATTATCTAAAATCGGCAAGGTATTGCTACTATTAATAACACTTCCCAGCACTTGTAATTGCTTTAATAAGTACGAACTCGATACTATAAATTTCATTTTTTTTTCTTTAATCGTTGAATTGTTTAATCGTGTAATCGATGAATTGGTTATTCGTTGATTTGTTTTTTAGAAGCTAATCCTGCTATCATTCCAATCTTTTTTGTTTTAAAGAAAAACAAAAAAGGATTTTCCTTTCTATCAGGGCTAGGGCATCATCTTCAGTCGTGCAGCCGATTAAACGATTACACGGTCACACGATTCAACCTTTTTTTCCAATCTACAGGGGCTAAGAGAAACATTTTCCTCCACACATTCATTCTACAAATATATCTTAAACTGTGAAATATCAAAAAGAATTTTATTAACATTAAGCACCGTATTTCCTTTTTCTCAAATATGCAAAAAGGAAGCCAAAGATTGCTAAAATTACGATTGGAAGTCCGACAGTTATCCCTTGTATCAAAGAATAATCTTGGTAAACTTTTTCTTTATCCAATAAAGGCAAATTGACTTCTTTGCTTCGAATGTTAATAAGTCCATTATCGTCTAGCAGATAATTCACGCAATTCATCAGAAATTCTTTGTTTCCATACAGTTTATTTGTCCATTTATCATAACCCAATTCTAAAGGCTGGTAATTTTTGTCCAATTGATTTCGAACGATATCGCCATCAGCAATGACAATCATTTTATTATTTTTTCCCTCTGATTGAAAAGTACTTTCGGGAAAAGGCAATACGCGGTTTTTA
>JAYVFV010000054.1:0-2090 GCA_043772885.1 Flavobacteriales bacterium | reverse complement strand
AATAATCATTACATGTCAATTGCGATTTCGAGTTTACTTTTCGGATTGATGCATTTTGGTTATGGAACTTTGGTACAAATTATTGGACCTATTTTTATTGGAACTGTTTTTGCTATTCATTATCAAAAATACAGAAATATTAAAATCTTGATTTTCTGTCATTTCTTTTGGGATTTTATGATGTTGACCTTAAAGGGTTAAACGAAGTTGATTTTTGAGATTTAGATTGATTTTTAAAATTGAAACTATTTCTCAAACTCCCGCATATTCTCCACTTTTTTATTTGCCAAAAATCCAGTAATATCTTCAAAATGTTCCACAACTCGTTTGTTAGTAAATTCATAAACTTTATGTGCCAAACCGTCTAAAAAATCACGATCATGCGAAACTAAGATCAAAGTACCATCAAAATCACGCAAAGCATCTTTGATAATATCTTTGGTTTTCATGTCCAAATGGTTCGATGGTTCATCGAGAATCAAGAAATTTACAGGTTCCAAAAGCAATTTTATCATTGCTAAACGAGTTTTTTCGCCACCCGAAAGTACTTTTACTTTTTTGGTAACATCGTCGCCCTGAAACATAAACGCACCAAGAATATCTTTGATTTTTGTTCGAACATCTCCTACAGCAATATCATCTATGGTTTCGAAAATTGTTGCATTTTCGTCTAACAACGAGGCTTGATTTTGTGCAAAATAGCCAATCATAGCATTATGACCAACCTCAACCGAACCCGAATTAATTTCGATTTGTTTCATAATGGCTTTTATCATAGTCGATTTTCCTTCACCATTTTTTCCTACAAATGCAACTTTTTGTCCACGTTCAATAACAATATTAGCATCTTTGAAAATAACTTTATCGCCATAAGATTTATCCAAATCTTTTACAATTACTGGATATTGCCCTGATCGGATTGCAGGTGGAAATTTCAATTTCAATGCCGAAGTATCTATCTCGTCAACCTGAACAATAACCAGTTTTTCTAGCATTTTAACACGCGATTGTACAGCATCGGTTTTAGAAAATGTGCCTTTGAAACGGTCAATAAATGTTCTATTATCTGCAATCATTCGCTGTTGCTCGTCGTATGCTTTTTGTTGGTGCATGCGTCGGTCTTTTCGAAGTTCCAAATAATGTGTGTATTTTGCTTTGTAGTCATAAATTCGACCCATTGTAACCTCAATTGTTCGATTTGTGATATTATCAACAAATGTTTTATCATGCGAAATTATTACAACTGCTTTTGCGGAATTGATTAAAAAATCTTCTAACCATTGGATACTTTCGATATCCATGTGGTTGGTTGGCTCATCGAGTAAAATTAAATCTGGTTTTTGCAACAAGATTTTTGCCAACTCAATTCGCATTCTCCAACCGCCAGAAAATTCTGATGTTTGACGATCAAAATCTTCACGAAGGAAACCCAAACCTGTTAAAATTTTCTCAACTTCGGCTTCGTAATTTATTTCTTCTATGGCATAAAACTTTTCGGACAAGTCAGAAACTCGTTCGATTAATTTCATATACTCGTCTGATTCATAATCAGTTCTAATTGTCAATTGCTCGTTTATTTCGTCGATTTCTTTTTTCATCGAGAAAATTTCTCCAAATGCTTTCGAGGTTTCTTCCATAACCGTCGCTCCATCGGTTGTCAATAAATGTTGAGGCAAATAGGCAATAACAGTATCTTTTGGGGCAGAAACATTTCCTGTTGACGGTTTGGCTTGACCAGAAATTATCTTCAATAAAGTCGACTTTCCTGCGCCATTTTTGCCCATCAAAGCAATTTTATCGTTTTCGTTTATTGCAAAAGAAACATCTGCAAAAAGTGTGGTTCCACCAAATTGAACGGAAATATCATTGACTGTAATCATTTTGAAAAAGTTGTATTATTCGATTTCTCGATTTTTTGAAGTAGCAAAGATAGATTAATTAAGGAATTAGACAATCTGCAAATCGAATAGTTATTTAAAGATTACTATGAGTACATTTCAATTTTTCTTGAAATTTTGAGTTTTCATTTATTCCAATATGATCTTGATTTTTTAATTCAAAAAACTGATCGTTTGGCTTCAATAACTTTT
>JAYVFV010000053.1:0-2101 GCA_043772885.1 Flavobacteriales bacterium | reverse complement strand
TTGCCGATGCAAAAGCATTCAACAAGAAGATGCAAGGTATCAGAGCGAAAGCAGTTGAAACTCCAACCGACCCAAGCGCACCAGCACCAAACACAATTTCAACAAGTCAGCAATCTTACGACCAACAAATTCAGCATTTAGCGGGTATCATTTCAGTTTTACAAACTGAACCGAGTTATTCACCAAACGAAAACGATTTGAAAATCGTAACGCTAACAGCAAAACAAGCAGACCTAACCGCTAAAAATAATGCCGTTGCAACTGCATACACTAATATCAGCAATTCAAGAATTGCAAGAAACAAAACATTATACGACCCAGAAACGGGATTAGTCGACACCGCATTTGAAGTAAAGAAATACGTCAAATCAATATATGGTGCCGCAAGTCCCGAATTCAAGCAAGTAAACAAAATAAAGTTCAACAACATTAAAAAATAAAATACCACTTTCCAGATATCTAGTTACCACGATAAGAATACTCGTGACCCAGTCGTGGTAACTACTATCTACTTCAAGAAAACTCTTAACCTCGACAAGGAAACTTCTAACCTAGTTGAGAAAAATACCGACCTAGACAAGAAAACTCTTAACCCATTTAAGAAAACTTCTAACCTTACCTAGAAAACTACCTTCCCATTTGAGAAAACTCCTAACCATGACGAGAAAACTGTTAACCCAGCCAATGGAAACGCGAGCAACGGAATAAACAGGTTAGGGCTTCCCATAACACTTGCTAAAACTCATGGCTAAGTTTTCGGTAAATTGTTCGTTTCTTTTTCCTAAATTCGCTCAGCGGTTATGGAAAAAAAGCTTTCCATAAGCCGCCACAAGCTCTAGCAAGGAAACGTTATGACCTACTTGGTTTGAACGAGCGTTCAAACGCTTTGGAAGCTTGCTTATTGGAATAAATAATTTCAGAAACAATTGAGAAAATATAAAGCTTCTCTTTCTAAGAACGTTCTTTGGTAGTGGAAAAATCTCAATTCTCAAGCAGATCATAACAGCTGTCAAACGCAATCGCTGGTTTTCGGTGGTTTGTGATATTTTTTTCCTATTTTCGTTTTTCTAAAATAGAAAAAACTCGGTCGCCAAGCCGCGACTGCGTCTGGCAGCTAACCGTTATGGCTCATTTTAAAAGACGACCGGAAAATTATATCAAAAAAATAATCTGAGAGACGAAAATAATGAAGAGAAAAGTTGGAATAACTGTTTTGACAATCGGACTTCTATGTCTAGTAGGATATGCTGGATTTTGGGTGAAATATTACTTTTCCATGCAAGAAGCCAATAAAGAAGAATTAGAAAATGCGTGCGGAGAAAACATGGAACAAGAATTTTCGGGACGAATTATTGAAATTAATACATTTGACTATGATAATTTTATGCATGGACGTTTTTTTAATCTTCACATAAGAATTAATGACAGCACTAAAGAATATGTAGACTATCATTACAATTTAAAGCCAAATAAAGAAATTCTCGACTTTGCAAAAGTTGGACAAACAGCAGTTAAAGTTAAAGGAGAAGACATTTATCAACTTATTGACTCCACAGGTGAACAAAGGACTTTTAAAATAGCTAAATGTGCAAAAATTGAATAGAAAAACGAGCCATAACAGCCGTTTGGCAAGATTGCGAATTTTGTGGTAAATTCACGTTTGCGTTTCGCAAGAAATATTATCTTAGTGGAAAATAAACGGTTACGAAGTTCGCAACCTCGCCAAGCGCCGGGACGTTATCTCCGATGGCTCCGAACTGCAGCAAAATTCACGAGTGAATTTACGACGTTGAAAAATTGAAATTCTAAGAACTATTTAAAGAATTTTTCTATTGACTTTTGTGAGATCAAAAAATGAAAATTGGAGTAAATAAAATCGACAATAATTATATTTAAAAAAAGAGAATTGAAAGTTGGAATAAATAGAAATTGAGCGCAAAAGTGTTTAAAAAAAAATAAAAGCGAAACTTGCTCGCGCGCCAGTTTAAAAGCAAGTCTGATATCGCGCGAAGCGCGATTTTTTTTTTGAATTTTAAAGAAGCACATTTGAAAAAATTGGAATGAAAATATGAGAAAATGTACGCCAATTGGAACGGAAAAT
>JAYVFV010000052.1:0-18504 GCA_043772885.1 Flavobacteriales bacterium | reverse complement strand
GGGAGAAAACGGGGAAGAAAAGTTAGAAGTACGAAGTTGAAAGTTGGAAGTTGGAAGTTAGAAGTACGGAGAATAGCCCAGATAGTAACGAAAAGCTTTTTGAAATGGAAAGATAATTTTGTAGCTGAAAAAGAGCGACAACAGGAGCTGCTTTTTTGGCTAACAAAATAGCTTGAAATGAAAAAACTTGCAGTGAATAGCTGGATTAGCTTCTAAAAAAATGCTAATTATAAATAATCTGACCTTGGTACAATTGCTCTACGTTTACAATTGGTGGATTGTTTTTAAGAATAATATCGCCAGTGCTAACCATTTTTCCCTCGATCTTTTGCATTGGTTTTAGAATCATATCGTTGGAACCACGGTGAAAAACTTTGATCTTTTGAACCGTGAAATTGGGTGCTTCGAGTCTTCCGTCGCCAGCATAAAAATCAATTATAGCATCATCGGTTTGTCCGGAAATAAAATACCGTGACACATTATTATTTTGGATAACTAACTGTCCGTGTGGATCGGTTGAATTTGCATTATTGATGTTAATAAAAAAATCGCCAGTTCCGGCACCTTCTCTTCCATCGCCATCGCTATCTAAAGCAAATAATCGCAAAGTAGGATAGGTTAAAACGCCATTGGAGCTTATGTTTCGTTCTGTTTTGGAATAAATTTCTTCGAGATTTGGTGCAGTAACATACACTTTTGTTTGACCAAAATCTCGTACCCAATTACAGGTGGCATTGTCTTTTAACAATAAAATGTTTCCGTTTTGAATCACTTCAATATTTTCCATTAAATTTTCACCTGTTTGTATTTGCACTTTGTATTCTGGCCCTTGGGTAATAATTAGTTCAATTCCTTGAAGTACTTCAATTCTGTTAAACGCAGTTACCTCCACCTCTTTTGTGATGATTTTTCCTGTCGATTCCACGCAGTCACTAGGTTTTTCACAGCAAATAAAAACCAGAACTAAACTAAATAAAGCGATGTGTTTTTTCATATTTATCTTTTTTATATTCTAACTCCGACTGCAAATTCTAAAGCTTCTGCTAAAAATAAATGCGTTTTTATGGTAAAACCAGTAAATATATTTTTTGTGATGTAGTATTTCATACCCACTCTATCGTAAACGGAAATGTCATTTTTATACGGTTCGTAAACATAATAACCAATTTGGGCTTCTATCGAAAATCGGTTGACAAACAATTCGTGACCTATAAAAACTCCGACTCTTTTATAATCGGTATTTGGATCGATATTCTCGCCAGGATAAGCAATGGATCTGTATTTAATGTAATCTTTAAAATATTGAGTTAAGAAAAGTTCTGTTCCGACTTGGAGGGCGCTTTTTCTACCTATGCGTTTGTCCGCATAAAAACCGATATGGTAAAATGGATGCTGTCCACTTCCAATAATCGGACTTTCATTTACTCCAGCTCGAAGTACAATATTGTAGCGAATTGGCTCACGATAAGCTATTTTCTTATAAATCGTATCCTTCACATTTTTAACAGCACCGTCGAAATCGTAATTTACACCAACATTAATCAAGTAGGTGTTTATGCCGCTATTGGGAGATTTCGTTCTTCCGTTAGAATAATGGGTAAAAAGTAGTCCTGCTTGAATTCCGAATTTATCAAACAGATTTTCTTTTTTGTACGACAATCCAATGTTGGTATTGTCAACTATAGAAGAACCAAAAGCTTTATTTTTACTATTTTCTACTTTGTCATACGGAGTGTCTACATAAGCAAAACCTTGTGCCAATTTGAATTGTAACTGTCGGTGTAAAAAATAAAAATTATAATGCATTCCAACAGCATAACTTTTTCCTAAAATAGTATTATCAAAATTTTGATACAAAAAATAACCTCCATAATCAGGAAAACCATAAGCAGAATGCCATTCTTTACTGCCGTGAGTTTGCTTAGAGAAACTAACCATTACACCTTCTGGATGGCCCAGTAAATTACGTAAATCGGGAGTGTGAGACAATACATTCCCCTTTAAATAAGTAACATCAAATGCATTTGTGTTTTTGGCTTTTTGGGCAAAGGAAGCAACACAAAAAAGTAAAAAGTATAATTTCCTCATTCTGATTTTTTAATTTCACAAATATAACAGAATATATTTAGGAGCAAAACGTTTGCGTTTTTTTGTTATCCTTGACTTTTGTAAAATTAAGTACTAAAAAACATTCTTAGCAATGGCTTTTATATTTTCTGCTTTTCCCATTGAATAATAATGCAAAACGGGAATTCCCGCTACCACTAATTCCTTACTTTGCTGTGTACACCAGTCGATTCCGATTTGTTTTACGTGATCGTTATCTTTTGCTTTTACCACTTCCATAATTAAATCATTTGGTAATTCTACGCTAAATCGATGTGGAATTAAATTCAACTGTTTTTTAGTAGCAATAGGTTTTAGTCCAGGTATAATCGGAATTGTGATTCCGGCTGCACGACATTTATCCACAAAATCAAAGTACTTTTTATTGTCAAAAAACATTTGTGTAATAATGTATTCGGCGCCATTTTTTATCTTTTGTTTTAAGAAATAAATATCGCTATCCATACTCGGAGCTTCCAAATGTTTCTCTGGATAACCAGCAACTCCAATACAAAAATTGGTACATGCAGAATTTTGCAGATCTTCATCAAGGTAAATTCCGTTGTTCAAATTATTAATTTGTAATACCAAATCGGTAGCAAATTCATTTCCTTCTTTCTCGGGTTTGAAATAGGTTTCGTTTTTCAAAGCATCGCCACGAAGTGCTACCACATTATCAATTCCGAGAAAATCCAAATCGATTAATAAATTTTCGGTGTCTTCTTTAGTGAATCCACCACACAGAGTATGTGGAATCGCATCTACCGAATATTTGTTCTGAATTCCGGCACAAATACCAACAGTTCCTGGTCGTTTTTTAACGACTTTCTTCTGCAATAAACCACTTGGTAGTTCTTTGAATTCGTATTCTTCACGATGGTAGGTAACGTCAATAAATGGCGGATTGAATTCCATTAACGGATCAATACTATCAAATATAGATTGAATGTTTTGTCCTTTTAACGGCGGTAATATTTCGAAAGAAAATAATGATTTTCCTTTAGCGTTTTGGATGTGCTGGGTTACTTTCATGTTTTTGTTTCAGGTTTCAGGTTTCAGGTTTCAGGTTTCAAGTTATTTGAGAACTTGAAACTTTAAACTTGAAACAAATTTTTAATCTGCTATATTTGGATTGAGCCATTTTGTGGCCCTTTCTGTTGAAATTCCTCTTCTTTTGGCGTAATCGATGACTTGATCTTCTTTTATTTTTCCTAGTCCGAAATACTTGCTTTCTGGATTAGCAAAATAATATCCTGATACGGATGATGCCGGCCACATCGCCATGCTTTCGGTTAATGTTACTCCGATTTCCTGTTCGACGTTGAGCAATCTCCAGATGGTTGGTTTTTCCAAATGGTCGGGACAAGCCGGATAACCAGGTGCAGGACGAATGCCTTTGTATTCTTCGTCGATTAAATCTTGGTTCGACAAACTTTCATTGGAAGCGTATCCCCAAATTTCTTTTCTAACTTTCAAATGCAAATATTCCGCAAAAGCTTCTGCCAATCGGTCGCCAAGTGCTTTGACTAAAATCGAATTGTAATCATCCGATTGCTTTTCGAATTCGGCTGCTTTTTCATCGACTCCAAATCCAGTTGTGACACAAAAACAGCCAATATAATCTTGTTTTCCAGAATCTTTTGGCGCTATAAAATCGGCTAATGCGATATTAGGAGCGCCAGCGGTTTTTTGCGATTGTTGGCGTAAGGTTAGAAAAGTTGTCGGTTGTCGGTTGTCGGTTGTCGGCTCTGTGATAACTTCAACATCGTCGTCGTTTATTGTGTTCGCTGGAAAAATGCCGAGAATTCCTTTAGCTGTTAGCCATTTTTCTGCTACTATTTGTTGCAACATTTGTTGTGCGTCGGCAAACAAAGCAGCAGCTTGTTCACCAACTACTTCATCCGTTAAAATCGCAGGATATTTACCGTACAATTCCCATGAACTAAAAAACGGCGTCCAATCGATAAAATTAACCAATTCGGATAATTCGACTTCGATGGTTTTGGTTCCGATGAAATTGGGTTTTGTCGGATTGAAATTATCCCAATTTAATTGCAATTTATTTTTACGAGCATCTTCAATGGATAAGTAATTTTTGTCACGACTTCTATTTAAATACCCTTCGCGCAATTTGTCGTATTCTTCGCGAATGGATTTTACGTAACTCCCTTTGGATTCGTTTTGCAATAAATTACTAGCAACCGTTACCGCTCTTGAAGCATCGTTTACGTGAACTACTGTTTGCTTATACTCAGGTGCAATTTTCACAGCAGTATGTGCACGTGAAGTCGTTGCTCCACCAATCATAATCGGAATTTTGATATTCAGTTTATCCATTTCTTTGGCGAGATACACCATTTCATCTAATGAAGGCGTAATCAATCCGCTCAATCCAATAATATCGACGTTTTCACGGATTGCGGCTTCGATGATTTTTTCGGGTGGTACCATCACGCCCAAATCGATGATTTCAAAATTATTACATCCTAAAACAACTGCGACAATATTTTTACCGATATCGTGAACGTCACCTTGTACGGTTGCCATGAGGATCTTTCCAGCCCCCCCCGCCCCCGATGGGGGAGCCATCAAAGCCGCATAAATATTATTTAAAACAGCATCTAAATTAAAAAGAACCTCATCATTTGCAAATCTAATAACCTGATAACCTTCACTTCTTAACCAAGAAGTTCTTTCTTCGTCACTAGTAATATTCTCTGGTAATTGATGAATGGCTCCATCAACTTCAATGATAATATTTTCCCTCAGACAAACAAAATCAGCTATATAATTACCAATAATATGCTGGCGTCTAAACTTAAATCCCTCTAATTTTTTTCCACTTAATGCATTCCATAAAACACCCTCAGCATCTGTAGATTTGTATCTCATCTCCATCGCAAACTTTTTTAACAAACCATAATTATAAGGATTTGCAGTTTGCCAATATTCAGAAGTTTTAACTCCCCCTTTGGGGGCTGGGGGGCGTTTTGCAGCTTCGATAAATGGCAAAAGATAAGCGACTGCTTTTTTCATTACACGAGCCGATTTCACTACTTGAGGCAAAAACATTTTTCCGCTACCGAACAAATCGCCTACGACATTCATTCCCGCCATTAAATTAATTTCGATGACATCGATGGCTTTTTTGGAATTTAATCTGGCTTCTTCAACATCTAGTTCGATGAATTCGTCGATTCCTTTTACAAGTGAATGCGTTAATCTGTCCTGAACCGAATCGTTGCGCCATTCCTGAATGGCTTTTTCATTAGCTTTGAAATCGCCTTTGTAGCTCTCGGCTAAATCCAAGAGTTTTTCTGTCGCGTCTTCTTTTCGGTTTAATAAAACATCTTCTACATGTTCCAATAAAGTTTTGTCAATTTCATCATAGATTTCAAGCATTTCGGGATTTACAATTCCCATTGTCATTCCGTTTTTGATGGCATGGTATAAGAAAGCTGAATGCATTGCTTCACGGACTTTGTCGTTGCCACGAAATGAAAATGAAACGTTACTCACACCACCAGAAACTCCGGCATACGGCAGATTTTCACGAATCCATTTGGTGGCTCGGAAGAAATCCAATGCATTTAATTTGTGTTCGTCCATTCCGGTTGCAACCGGAAAAATATTTGGATCAAAAATGATGTCTTCGGCTGGAAAGTGCACTTCGTTAACCAGAATATCATAACTTCTTTTGCAGATTTCGATGCGTCTTTCGTAATTATCGGCTTGCCCGTTTTCGTCAAAAGCCATGACGATAAGGGCAGCGCCATAACGTTTAATCAATTTGGCATGATGGATAAAAACGGCTTCTCCTTCTTTTAAGGAAATGGAATTCACAATTCCTTTTCCTTGAACTACTTTCAATCCGGCTTCGATAATTTCCCATTTAGAACTGTCAATCATAACAGGAACGCGAGCGATATCAGGTTCGGCTGCGATTAGATTTAGGAATTTGGTCATCGCATAAACACCGTCGAGCATTCCTTCATCCATGTTAACATCGATGATTTGGGCGCCGCCTTCTACTTGATCGCGTGCTACAGAAAGTGCTTCGTCGTACTTTTCTTCTTTGATTAGACGAAGGAATTTTCGAGAACCTGTTACGTTGGTTCGCTCTCCGACGTTTATAAAATTGGATTCGGGAGTCACAATAAGCGGCTCCAAACCCGAGAGCTTGAGGTATTTGGTTGTCGGTTGTCGGTTGTCGGTTGTCGGTAAAACAGCTATGTTCATGATAATTTTCTGTAATAATTTATGAAGCCGTTTAGCAATCGCTTGCAAACTTGAATATCATTATAAACATTTTCAAATTGCTCCTTTGTGATATATTGCTGATCTAAGGCAATAAAACATTGGGTTTCTATTTCGTATAAAGAACCGCGAGAAATGTGCAAAAAATGGATTGTGTCTTTCGCAGACTGCCTCCCACAACCTTCGGCTATGTTAGAAGAAACGGATACTGCTGCTCGCCTTATTTGATTTGTTAATCCAAACTGTTCTTCTTTTGGAAACGATTTTGTTAATCCGTAAATATGATTTACGAGTTTTCTGCTTTCCTGCCAAACTTCCAAATCTGTATAATCTTTATTCATAAATTTAATGTTCTTTTTTAACAACCGACAACCATCAACCAATAACCATCAACTTTCTCGGATGAAATTCCTTTGCCACATCGGCAATCGCTTTGATATGTTCTGGTGTTGTTCCGCAACAACCACCAATGATGTTTATTAAATTATCCTGCAAATATTCCTTGATTAATGCCTGCATTTCTTCTGGAGTTTGATCGTATTGACCAAATGCGTTAGGCAAACCAGCATTAGGATGTGCTGATATGTTTAATTGTGTATTGTGTGCTAATCTTTTCAGATATGGTTTTAACTGATCCGCTCCGAGCGCACAATTGAATCCGATACTCAATAGTGGAATGTGCGAAATGGAAATCAAAAATGCTTCAACGGTTTGTCCAGAAAGTGTTCTTCCGGAAGCATCGGTTATTGTTCCGGATACCATTACTGGGATGTCGATATTGCGTTCTTCCTTAACTTCTTCGATGGCGAAAAGTGCTGCTTTGGCATTGAGTGTATCGAAAATTGTTTCTACCAAAAGCACATCACAACCGCCGTCGATTAAGGCTTCAACTTGTTGTTTATAGGCGATGCGCAAATCATCGAACGTTACGGCACGAAAACCTGGATCGTTAACATCTGGCGACATCGAAGCGGTTCGGTTGGTTGGTCCGATAGAACCTGCTATAAATCGAGGTTTGTCGGTAAATTCATCGGCAACTTCGCGGGCGATTTTTGCTGATTGGTAGTTGAGTTCGTAGACGATATCTTCGAGATGGTAATCGGCCATTCCGATGGTAGTTCCTGAAAACGTATTGGTTTCTACAATATCGGCTCCGGCTTGAAAATAGAGACGGTGGACTTGCTTTACGGCTTCGGGTTGGGTGATGGAAAGCAAGTCGTTATTTCCTTTTAATGGATGTGGGAAATCTTTGAAACGCTCGCCTCGGAAATCTTCTTCGGAGAAGTTGTAGCGTTGCAGCATGGTTCCCATAGCGCCGTCGAGGATGAGGATTCTTTGTTGTATGGCTTGTTGTATTTTTGACATATTTTTTTTAACCGCAAAGTGCGCAAAGATTTACGCAAGGTTCGCAAAGATTATTTTGTTTTAACGATTTATTACTAGCCCTGATGGAAGTGGAAATCCTTTTTAAAGGATTGGCCCGAACGATAGTGAGGGCATATCCTTGAAAAAGATTGCAACGTACAGCAGGAAATAGCTTCAAAAAAAATATAAAAATGTTATCGTGAAAGGGAGAAGAAATTCTCGTGGTTATCTTTGTCGAGATGCTGAAATAAATTCAGCATGAAGACTAGAATGTAGCACCTTCTACAGTTGTAGGGTTGCTAAGCTTTCATCGGGTCTATTCCCTCTAGCTTTCGTGATAACAATCAATAAATTTATGAACAGTGCAAAGTAAGGGCATAGAATTTTAAATTGCAACATATTTTAAAAAAAATTACGAAAACGAAATAGCATAAAAAAGGAGCTAAAATAGCTCCTTTTTTATATTTAAATAAAATTTTAATTTTTAATAATTTTAGAAGTTCCGACGCCTAATTCCGATTGTACTTTCACAAAATACACTCCCGAATTCAAATTTGAAACATTAATTTGAACGTTTTCTGAATTGGAAATGTTGATTTGATTTACCACTCTTCCGTTGATATCAAGAACTTGTATTGCTTCAATGGCAACTCCGTTTTTAGAAGTTACATTTAAAACTTCTTTAGCTGGATTTGGATGTATCGAAAAATTACTCGTAAAGAAATCTTCCGTACTAGCAACTGGTCTGTCAATAGAAAATTGATCGACACCTATTTGATCAGAGTTAAGTCCGGTCGGTCCACCACTTGTTGGCACTGTATATCTAAAAGCTACTCTACAAGATGTAGCTACAGGCAATCCTGTAATGGTATACGTGTATTGTGTCCATGCTGTTGGAAAAGCAGTTGTGTTTAATGTTGGATTAATATCTACAGCCAATGTAGTATAATCGCCCAATCCTGTTGCACCTACTGGAGCGACAGAAGCTGCACCAGTTGTGCTAATACGCAATTGTAAATTATCTGGATAAACTGTGGTTCCACCGCTAAGACCTTTTACAGCATAAAAACTAATAACATCTCCATTCATTAAACTAATTGGAGTAGTAATTAACCAGTTACTGATTACGCCTGTACCTGTAGTACTATTAAAATTCACATACGCGTACGATGTTGCCGCGGTACCGTTATAAGCTCCAGCTCCAGCTGCTATATTTGCAATATTTGCAGCAGCTCCGTTTGCCCATGCATTTGCTCCAACTGGTGCGCTCACATTTAATTTTGTCCATGCTGCTGGAAAAACATCGAAGTTTTCAGTTACTAAATTCTGAGCTTGCACTGAACCAAATACCGATAAGAAAGAAATTGAAAGTAAAAGTTTTTTCATAATGTTGTTTTTTAAAGTTATTATCACAAAAGTAGAAAAATTTTAAATACAAAAAAACAAATAAATTTTTATAATTAAAATGATTTATTACATTTGCAAACGAAAATACAAGAGGAGAAATTTGAACTGATTGCAACCTCGTAAAAAAATGCTAAAGCAGCGTTCTTCTTTAGTTTTTTTACTGCAATTTTTTTATCATCCTTTTTGTAAATTTTAATTTAAAATTAAAACAGTATGGCATATTTATTTACGTCGGAGTCGGTGAGTGAAGGACATCCAGACAAAGTAGCAGATCAAATTTCTGATGCATTGATTGACAATTTTTTAGCGTTTGATGCTGATTCGAAAGTAGCTTGTGAAACTTTAGTTACAACGGGTCAAGTTATTTTAGCTGGTGAAGTAAAATCGAACACGTATTTAGATGTGCAACAAATTGCTAGAGAAGTAATCAAA
Organism: Flavobacteriales bacterium; assembly: GCA_043772885.1. Classification (GTDB taxonomy): domain Bacteria; phylum Bacteroidota; class Bacteroidia; order Flavobacteriales; family Flavobacteriaceae; genus Flavobacterium. Next base: position 8,937 of record JAYVFV010000052.1, on the reverse strand, counting down.
AAAATTGGTTACACGAAAAGTGAATACATGTTTGAGGCAAATTCTTGTGGTATACTTTCGGCAATTCACGAACAATCGGCAGATATTAATCAAGGTGTTGACAGAGCAAGTAAAGAAGAGCAAGGAGCTGGTGACCAAGGAATGATGTTTGGTTATGCTACAAATGAAACGGAAAATTACATGCCATTAGCTTTGGATTTATCGCATGCTTTATTGATTGAATTAGCCAACTTAAGAAGAGAAAATAAAGAAATCAACTATTTACGTCCGGATGCTAAATCGCAAGTTACTTTAGAATATTCTGATGATAACAAACCGGTTCGTATCGATGCGATTGTAATTTCGACACAACACGACGATTTTGCTCCAGAAGCAGAAATGTTAGCGAAAATTAAAAGTGATTTAATTTCGATTTTGATTCCGAGAATTAAAGCGAAATATCCTCAATATACGCATTTCTTTAACGACAATATTACCTATCATATTAATCCAACTGGAAAATTTGTAATCGGTGGACCACATGGAGACACTGGATTAACAGGAAGAAAAATTATTGTAGATACCTATGGCGGAAAAGGAGCTCACGGTGGTGGTGCTTTTTCTGGAAAAGATCCTAGTAAAGTAGATAGAAGTGCGGCTTATGCTACACGTCATATTGCTAAAAACTTGGTTGCTGCTGGATTGTGTGATGAGATTTTAGTTCAAGTTTCGTATGCAATTGGAGTGGCAAAACCAACATCAATTAATGTGAACACTTATGGAACTTCTAAAGTGAATTTAACCGATGGCGAAATCAGTAAAAAAGTAGAGTCGATTTTTGATATGCGTCCATACTTTATTGAGCAACGATTGAAATTGAGAAATCCGATTTATAGTGAAACAGCGGCTTATGGTCATATGGGAAGAACTCCAGAAACGGTAACAAAAACTTTTTCGGCTCCTGGAGGATTGACAAAAACGGTTACAGTTGAGTTATTTACTTGGGAGAAGTTGGATTTTGTGGATAAGGTGAAAAGTGCTTTTGGCATTTAACCGCAAAGAACGCAAAGATTTACGCAAAGTTCGCAAAGTCCTTCGACAAGCTCAGGATGACAACGCAAATAAAAAAACCTGTTCATTGATTTGAACAGGTTTTTTTATATTATTTAGGCAAAACGATGAACACAATAGTAATTAAAAGGGAAACTATTATAAAAAAAAGCAATCTTTTATATCTAGATAAATCTTTACCATCTCTTACATCCCTTTTATATTTTCTAAAATACAAAACTGACATAATTAATACCAAAGGAATTACAATACATGATTTAATAAAATCGTTTTTTAATAAAATCATCAATGGCATAGCACATAACAAGATGATAATTCCGAGTGATTTAATAATTTTTTCTTCTTTTTCTTCCGTAATCATAAGTTTATAAGTTAAATTTTTTTAACTATAAATTGTACTTCAAACTAAAAATAACATAGCGCGGTTGTACCGAATATTGCGATGTTCGTGTTGAGAATTGCGAAAAACTATCGTCGTTCAATGACGTGGTGTTTAATAAATTGGTAGCTGAGATTTTGTATTCCCATTTACTGTCTTTTGTTTTTTGATAAATTAAACTGGCTGATAAGAAATCGTATTCGTTTTCAACCGTTTTATTTTTGTTATAGTAATGGTAAAATTCATATTCGGAAACGAAAGAAAAGCTCTTTAAGAAATAGTAATCCAAACGCACAAATGGTTTATCTGTAAAGAATTTAGAATCATTATAATCGTTAATTGTATAGGAATAACCCAGTTCTATGTTGGGCATATTTTTAAAATTTGTTGATGCTTTTATCGTATAATCTTGATTGGTACTTTCAGTAGCTGACAACACATTGTTTTGAATATTATTGAATTTTGACCAAGTAATTCTTGTCGTAAATGATGCTTTGTAATTTCTAAGGAAAGAGCGTCCGTAACTACCAAAACTGGCAATCGTTTCATCTGCAAAATCAGAATTATATGGCGTAGACGATTGATTTACGCCAATAAAAACGGCTCTCGATTTAACAGCATCTATGTTTTTAGAATAACTTACAGCGCCACTTATATTTTCAAAATTAAACATATTGTATTTGAAATAGCGTAAAGAATGCGTCATAGAAGTGGCGTTTTCTAACGTTCTATTTCCTCTTGACAGACTGTTGTAGCCGTTCAAAACAAATCCTTCTGCCAATTTATTGATGTCGGTAAAGTTATTTGTCATTCCGAAATTATACGTCAATGTTTCTGCTTTTTTTATCTGATAAATAGCAAGAAAATCGGGTAATAATCTATAGAATTTTTGGTTAAATCTGGTTCCTAATTGTGTGTTAGTCATGTTGTAACTATGCAAACTAACTCCAGGTGTAAAGGTAAATTTTCCGGTAAGAAATTTATAATGTAATCCTAAAAAAACATCATTAAAATAATAATTTACATCATTTGTATTTTGAGGATTATTTAGATTATTTGTTATTCCATTATCCAAAATTTGAAAAATACTAGTGTCAAAATTTTGTTGTGAATAGGTATTTCCAAACGTAACATTAATATTGCTTTTTGGAGTGAGCATATAGTAATAATCTAACTTGGCATCTAATTTATTTGTTTTTACAAAGCGATTTTGATTGATGTCATTTCTGTTTTGAAACGGAACATATCCAACCAAGCCAAACGGTTGCGACTGTAAATTAGCGTTGTAAAAAGGATCTTCATCTTGATACAGATGTTGCATTTCAAAAGCAAAAATATTTTTATCATTGTGTGTATAATAAAAACTCAAATTCTGATTAATTGAAGTTGGATCTTGATTTTTGGATGTGAAAATATCTTCTGAAATAGAAGTATTACTTACAATTGATTCTCTATCTAAAGAACTAACTTCATCTTGCTGAGATAGTTTCGTCAAAACATCATAATCAAATTGAAACTTGGCACTTGGCTTATAGCTTGAACTCAATTTATACAAGCCCAAAGTACTTTTTTGATGCGTTACTTCATCTCTGTTTTCGGTCGAAGCAACTTGCGAAGAATTGGGTGCTAAAATATTATTTTGCGACTTTGTTTCTAAATCGGAAATGGAGGAAGAAAAGATTCCGAAACCACTTATTGTCCACGCTTTTGTTGGATTATACGAAAAGTTGGTTGCTCCGAATTTGGTGTCGATTGCTTTGGCTCTGTTATTCCGCAAAAGCGAAATTCCCAAATCGTTGCTGGATACATTAAAGTTAGAGCCGCCTTTCGACATCATATTTCTGAAACCACCTGTAAATTTGAAATAATCCTGAATGGTTAGAGGCAATTCGCCAATATTATTGAAATTTGAAATGATATTGACGCTGTATTTCGGACTGTAATAAAACAACTTGGGATTGACAATATAGCGATCGAATTTTTCTTTGTCGTCAAATCCGCCGCCAGCAGTAACATCGCCAAACCAAAAGTTCTTTTTACCCGATTTTAGTTTGATGTTCATCGCAATATTATCCTGATTGTTTTCGACTCCTTTTAAGATGGAGTTTTCATTATAATTGCGAAGTACTTGCACTTTATCAATCGCATCAGCCGGAATATTTTTCACGCCTAATTTGGTATCGCCGTCAAAAAAATCTTTCCCTTCTACCATTAATTTGGTCACTTTTTTTCCTTCAACTTCAATTTCACCATCGGCATTTACTTCTACTCCGGGTAATTTTTTAAGTATATCTTCCAGTTTTCTTTCCGTTCCCGATTTAAACGAATCGGCATTATAAACTATCGTATCGCCTTTTATGGAAACTGGCATTTCACGAACAATTTCGACTTGATCGAGCATCGTTCCTTCTTCGAGCGTGATAATTTTATTGATGTTTTCTGCGGTAGTGTTGATGGTAATTTCTAAAGCTTTATATCCAATATAACTTATCTTAATTGTATACGTCGCATTGGGTTTTAACGCCATTTGAAATCGGCCTTTGTCGTTGGTAATACTATACGCATCAACAGCTTTTGTTGCCTGATTTACCGCCATTATATTAGCCATTTCTAGTGGAACAGCTTTTGTATCGGTAATAAAACCATCAAATTTTATGGATTGAGAATAAGAGAAAAAGGAACATAATGTAAACGTGGCAAGTAGTAGTATTCGTTTCATGAATTGGTATTGGTTATAAGTTATTTAAATGGGAAAAACAACAACTATCAACCACCTATTCGCATTTGCATTCCGCCTCTTCCTTGTCCTTGATTCATTTCTCTCATTTCTTCGATTTTCTTGATTACGATTTCATCGTATTCTTTTTGAGAAACCACTTTTCCGTTGTTGGGTTTTTTGATTTCTGCTTTTTCTTTTACATTCATTACAACTTTAGAACATAATATTGTTGTTTTTCCGTCATTCACTTCAAGAATTAATCCGGGTAAACCCCAATAGGCTTCTGGACCTTGACTCACTGGAATTTCTGGCGTATACCAAGCAGTGATTGTAATTTCTTTAGGTAAATCGATGTCATCCATAAAGTTAGTTTTCTTTTCTTTGACAACTTCTTCTTTTGCTACTTCTTTGGTATCGGCGGCTTTTTTAGCTCCGCTCGATTCGGCTGCGCCTCGGGTCTCTTCCTCTTTTTTAGGTCGGAAATTTCTAAAATCGGTTTTACTTGCCGGAATTACAGTTGTCGCTTTATAGCACGTGTAACCACCAATAACGCGTGATTCAGTTTCCATATTCCATTTATAAGTAGTTAAAGAATCTTTTACTAAGAACTCTTTTCCCATAAACTCTTTATCAACGGTATATGCTTTTTCTTTTACATTTTTATAGTATGTTCCGCCACCGCCCATGAAAGACGTCATCATTCGCATTCCGCCACCACCTTGTTGCCCAGGAGCATCTAATTTTTCTTCTTCTTTATAGACGGAAGCTGATTTATCAAAATTTAAAACGAACGTTTTTTCAAACATTTTTTTCATTCGCTCTTCAATCATTTTTTGCATGTCGGGCGTCATGTCTTTGTTTCCAGACATTCTTGATTTAAAATCGGAGGTGCTGGTTTTGGATTCGTAAACTGCCATTCCTTGGAAATCTTTTTGAGCATTAGAAGTAATAAATGCCAACAAAAGCGAAAAAGTAAAAGCTATTTTCTTCATGATATTCTTTGTTTAAAAATAATTTAACAAATATGACGAATACAATCAATATATGTTACCAAACATTTGTTAAAATATTTTAGTCGCGGTTTGAAAGTTAAAAAGGATTAATGTAATTTAGCCAAACGATGAAGCAACTATTTATTTTTCTTTTGTTTTCTTGTAGCATTTCGACTATTGGTCAAATTCTAACCATAAAAGCAACTCTTATAAAATTGGAAACCATAGAAGCCGATGATTTTGTTGGCTATGATGGTTTTGGAAATTGCTTTTACATCAAAAATAATGTGCTGTTTAAAAAAACCGAAAAAGCACTTTTGAACTATCAGAATTTAGCTTTGGGGAAAATAAAAAAAGCAGATATTCTTAATCCGCTTAAAGTCGTTGTGTTTTATGAAGAATTCAATGCTGTAGTTCTACTTGATAAACAAATGAACGAAATTCAGACAATAGATTTTTCCAAAAATGAAACGCCAATTATTGCTTCGGCGATTGGCATTTCGGGGCAGAATCAATTGTGGTTGTATAATTCGATAAATCAGCAAATTGGATTGTATAATATAGCTACAAATCAATTTAAAAATTTAGGTGTTCCGATTAAAGAAAATTTGTTGTTTTATCAAACTGACTTCAATAATTTTGATTGGATAGACAAACAAAATCAATGGTATTCTTGTTCGGTTTTTGGAAGAGTGATCAATAATGGAAAATTCGAAAATCAAAATCATATTCAAATTTTAGATAAAAACACGCTGATTTATTCAAAAGAAAACGCTTTGTTTTTGATTGATCGAACTTCAACTTTAGAATATAAAATAGAAATTGTTGAGAAATCGTTTGAAAAATTTTCTTATACAGACCAAATTTTATCTATTTTTACCAACCACGAAATTACAAATTATAAAATTACATTACCATAATGCATATAGCAGTAGCAGGAAACATCGGCGCAGGAAAAACTTCTTTGACTCGATCTTTGGCAAAGCATTTTAAATGGGAGCCTCATTTTGAAGACGTTGTAGACAATCCGTATTTGGATGATTTTTACCATCAGATGGAACGCTGGTCTTTTAACTTACAAATTTATTTCTTAAACAGTAGATTTCGTCAAGTGTTGCAAATTCGCCAAAGCGGAAAAAAAATCATACAAGACAGAACCATTTATGAAGACGCTCACATCTTTGCACCCAACCTTCATGCAATGGGTTTAATGACCAATAGAGATTTTCAAAATTATTCTTCATTATTCGAATTAATGGAAAGTTTAGTGGCTCCACCCGATTTATTAATTTATTTAAGAAGTTCTATTCCGAACTTAGTGAAACAAATTCACAATAGAGGTCGCGATTATGAAAACTCCATTTCTATAGATTATTTAAGCCGTTTGAATGAACGTTACGAAGCTTGGGTTCATACCTACGACAAAGGAAAACTTTTAATTATTGACGTTGACAATATTGATTTTGTAAACAACCCAGAAGATTTAGGTATCATTATAAACCGCATCGATGCAGAGTTAAACGGGCTTTTTTAAAATAAATTAGCAGAATTACAAAAAAAATATTAATTTGGTCACAAAATAAATAGAACTCAATTTACTATAATTAATACTAATCTAAAATTAACTTCATGAAAAACTTTACTATTATGTTTGCCAAGAAATTATTTCTTCTTTGCTTATTTATGCTATCCTTAACAGGATTTGCACAAACCAATTTTACAGTTAGCTTAGCAAACGGTACGAGTCCTACACCTACTACTTTCGAAGTAGATGTTCTACTAACTGTTGTAGCGCCTGCACAAGGAGTTAGATTAGCTTCAGTTGCTTTTGGAATTAATTATGATCCTGCAATTTTAAATGGCGGTTTTCCTTGTACAACTGCAAATTGTGGTTCTTGGGCATATATTGCTGGGAGTAAAAGTCCAGCATTAAATGCTTTACTTCCATCAACTCTTACTAATAGAGCTTTACCAGTTGGTCATTTAAGAGCAACAATGACTAATTTGTCTGGTGCTAATGGTATAGACATTCTTCCAGGGACTTATACTGTTGGTAGGTATCGTTTTACCAATACAGTTGCTTTTGCATGTAGTAATGCAAATTTATGGTTACAGAATGTAAACACAGGTGGTTCAACCAATACTATTGTAAGTTGGTTTCCATTTGGATTAACGACACCTTTAGCTGCATACACAACTATAAATCCAGTTGGAGGTACAGGTCTTACATTGTCTCATACCTCAACTTCTACTTATTCATTATCTCTATGTGGAAGTCCTTGCATTACTTCTGGTACTTATACTCAAACTCCTGTTACATGTTTTGGAGGCGCTAATGGTACTGCAACAATTACAATGGCACCAATACCGACTAGTTTATCTGCAACTTATGTTTTAGATGGAGGTGCTTCAACTCCAGTAACTTTATCAGCTACTGGTGTATTTACTATTACTGGCTTATCAGCTGGTCCTCACACGCTAAGTGTTACAGGTAGTGGTACTTGTACAACTCCTGTATCAGTTCCTTTTACAATTGGTGGTCCTTCAGGCCCATTAACAAATACGACAGCCATTACTGCTTGTAATTCTTATACATGGTCTGTAACTGGTGCAACTTATACGACTTCTGGACCACAAACTGGCACTACAGTAAATGGTAGTGGTTGTACAGTAAATGAAACGTTGAATTTAACTATTAATAATAGCACATCAAATACTACAACAGTAACAGCTTGTAATACTTATACTTGGGCAGCTCCTTTAGGAAATGGTCAAACGTATACTACAAGTCAAACTGGAATTACAAATGTTTCTACAAACGGAGCTACTTGTCCTCATACAGAAACGTTGAATTTAATAATCAATCCTTCACCTGTAACTACTGCTTATTCAATATGTCAAGGAGGAACAGTGTCTGGCGGATTAGTTTCAACACTTGGTGGTTCTCTTCCAAATTATAATGGTGATACTACTGGAGCTCCGACTTATAATCGTGCAGCACCAATGAATCAAGGAGGGACTTGTACCAATTCTGGTGTAGGAACTGCAGTTAATTATACTACTCACAGTTTTGTGGCGCCAGCTACAGGAGCTTATATATTTAGTATGTGTGGAAATGCAACTTGGGATACAGTTTTATCTTTATACCAAAGTCCATTCAATCCTGCAGGGTTATGCGCAGGAAATACTTTAGTAGAAGCAAGTGATGATGATTGTGGTGGTGCTTTACTTCAATCTCAAGTTACCGCTACTCTTGTTCAAGGAACAGCTTATACATTGGTTGTGGCTGGCTTTAATGCTGCTGAATTTGGTCCATATTCAATTACATCTACTAGTCCAGCTTCACCACCGAGTGTTGAGTGGTATACAACATCAACTTTAGGTTCTCCAATCGGAACAGGCTCACCTTTCAATCCGGTAGGAGTTGCAGGTAGTGGTCTTGCAGATACAAACACTGTTGGCCCAACTACATTTTATGCACAATTCGCGGGAAGCACATGTCGTACACCTGCGGTATTTACGGTAACATCAGTTACTCCTAATACAACTACGATTACGGCTTGTGGATCTTATACTTGGCCAGTAAATGGTGTAACTTATACCATTGGAGGCACTTACAATTCGGTTACAGGTTGTAATACAGAAACTTTAAATTTAACTATAACGCCGTTAACAACTACTGGAAGTGTAACTACTTCTATCTGTGCTGGTGCTTCGTATACTTGGCCTGCAAATGGTGTAACATACACAACTGCTCAAACGGGTGTTACTGTGGTTACAGCTTGTAATACAGCTAC
>JAYVFV010000051.1:0-2106 GCA_043772885.1 Flavobacteriales bacterium | reverse complement strand
TTCAAATCCATTTTAAAAGTTTGATCGTGACAATAAGGAAAAACAACTTTCAGGCTGTCGTTTTTTGTAATTTGAAATTGAATTTCATTGGTTTTGAGGATTAATTTTTTCGTAAAAACTAACAAATCATTATCGGAATATTCGCGTTGGATTTTCATTTTTTCGAATAATGGAACTCTATAATAATTGAAAGCCCAAAGCGTGTGAAACAAGAAATAAAACACCGAAAGACAACTGATGATTTTCAGAAAATAATTTTTCCGATTGGTTTTCCAAGTTTTTCGAACGATCCAAAACCAACGAATTATCAATAAAATTAATATTCCATAAATACAATCTCCAATCGAAAATGGAATTTTACCCAAACAAATTCTCGAGAAATTCGAAATTTTTTGGTAAATAGAATTACTATAAAATGATTCAATAAATTCTGAAAAAAATTTCAAAATTTGAATAAATAGTATTTGAAATACTAAAAAAAAAGGAAGAATATATTTTCGATTCATAAATTAATTTAAAATGTAAATATAATCAGAAAGCGGTACCTTAAAAAAATAAACTTTGTAACTTTGACTTTTAAATTTTAAAATCAAAATGAGCCAAGAAATTAGAACATTAGAACCGAATAATCTTTGGAATAAATTTGCCGATTTAAACGCAGTACCTCGTCCATCAAAAAAAGAAGATCGAGTTATTCAGTTTATGAAAGATTTTGGAAACAGTCTCGGATTAGAAACTTTCGAAGACGAAATCCGAAACGTAATTATTAGAAAACCAGCTACAGTTGGAATGGAAAATCGCAAAGCTGTTGTTTTGCAAGGACATTTAGACATGGTGCATCAAAAAAATAATGATACCACTTTCGATTTTGACAAACAAGGTATTGATATGTATGTTGATGGCGATTGGGTTCGTGCGCGAGGCACAACTCTTGGTGCAGATAATGGTCTTGGTGTAGCCATGATTATGGCAATTTTAGAATCTAAAACTATCAAACATCCTTCAATTGAAGCGCTTTTTACTATTGATGAAGAAACCGGAATGACTGGCGCATTAAACCTGAAAGGTAGCGTTTTGAAAGGAGAAATTCTTTTGAATATGGACACCGAAGAAGACGATGAAATTGACATTGGTTGTGCAGGAGGAATCGATGTTACGGCCAATAGAACCTACGATCAAGAAGAAATTCCAGAACATTCAGTTGGATATACAATTACCGTAAAAGGGCTAAATGGTGGACATTCTGGAATGGATATTCATAAAGGCTTAGGTAATGCTAATAAAATAATGAACCGCCTTTTGTTTGACGGATTCGAAAATTTTGGACTTCAAATTGCCGAAATTTCTGGTGGAAGTTTGAGAAATGCTATTCCGAGAGAAAGCGTAGCGAAAATTATTGTGGCACAAATGTATGATGAGGCCTATGTATTTGATATGCAAGAAATTATTTCGGATATTAAAACCGAATTCAAAACTACCGAACCTAATTTAATAATAAAAATTGAAAAGTCAGATTTACCAAAAAAAGTGATGGATTTGGGAGTTCAAGAAGGTTTGCTACGTTCGATTTATGCCGCACAAAATGGTGTTTATAGAATGTCCGCCGATATGGAAAACTTAGTCGAAACATCTAACAATATTGCAAGAGTTATCGTGAAAGATGGCGAAATTTCTATTCAAAATTTAACACGTTCCTCAGTGGAAACTTCCAAAATGGATTTGGCTAATTCTTTACGATCGGCATATGAATTGTTTGGTTGCGAAGTCACTTTTGGAGGATCATATCCAGGATGGACACCAAATGTTAAATCAGAAATACTTGATTTATTGGTTAATATTTACGAAAAACAAAATAACCAAAAACCAAAAGTTGTGGCTTGTCATGCTGGTTTAGAATGTGGAATTCTAGGAACAAATTATCCAGATATGGACATGATTTCGTTTGGTCCAACAATCCACGGGGCGCATTCGCCAGATGAAAGAGCAAGTATTTCTTCTTCTCAAAAATACTGGAAATTTGTATTGGAAATTTTAGCCAATATTCCGGTTAGATAAGTTTTTAGTCTCAGTACTCAGTCTCAGTTTTCGGTGTTAATTTGAAAACTG
>JAYVFV010000050.1:0-5835 GCA_043772885.1 Flavobacteriales bacterium | reverse complement strand
CATAATAAGAACGACTTTTTGACAAGTAGGAATAGGCTAATTTTTGTTCTTCGTCAAGGTTGAATCTTTCATAAAAAATGCCTTTATCTTTTATGACTTTAACCGATAAATCAGGATTAAAATTTTGTGTTAGTGTTAATGCTTTAGACAACAGCTTTAGTGCTACTTTATTTTCTCCCAACTCATACCTGATTGTTGCCCAGTTCGCTAAAAAATTATATTGCAGCACCTTATTTTGTTTATTTTTAGGTATTTTTTTTAGATAAGACCAACCTATTAGTGCAAGAGAATCCATGCTTGCATAGGAATTATAAATTTCTGAATCAGTTTGTTGCAAATAAAGTGTTCCTAATTCTTCATAATAAATTGACGGATTGTCTTTGAGTAAAGCACTCGCTTTTTCAAAATAATAAGTAATACTATCTTGGTTGTACTGTGGCATATCTTGAAACCACAATGCTTTATTTTGATACGTCATACTAAATTCTAAAACCTCGGCAATAGAAAGTTTTTTAGCGGTATTAGTTTGAGTAAATCCTTTACTAAAAAAAAGAAGCAAAATAAAAAGTATTGTTTTTTTCATATCATGAACTGATAAAACTATATTTTTTGAATATGTTGTAACAATTGTTTCTTTAAATCAGGACTTATTGGAATTGCTTTTTTGGAAATTACAACATGAGTGCTGGCAATTTCATCGATATGAAATAAATTGACAATAAAGGAACGATGAATCCGCATCAGATTGTTGACTACTAATTTTTCTTCTAAATCTTTTAAAGTAGAAACTAACAGATGCTCTTTATCTCGACAATGGATTTTGCAATAATTCCGTTCAGCTTCTATATAAAGAATGTCATTTATATAAACTTTGACCATTTTGTCATGACTGCGAATAAAAATACAATCGCTTAATATAAATGGGATTTCAGTTTCTAAAGTTTCATTTTTTTCTAATCCTTTTTCTTCTTGAAGTCGAATCACAGTTAATTCAATGACACGTTGTAAATCTAATTTTTTGAAAGGTTTGGAAATAAAACCATACGGATTAGTAGTTTTTGCTCTTTTAAAATGTGCTTCGTCTGAGTTGGCGGTCAAAAAAATAATGGGAAGTTTGTATTCATTTTGAATTAAATGCGCTATTTCAATTCCATCCAAATCCCCTTTTAAGTTTATGTCCATTAAAATAATATCGGGTTGATGTTCCCGGATAACAGGCAACACTTCTTCACCTCTTGGAATAATTCCTGTTACCTCATATCCCAAATTAGTAAGTAGTAACGATAGGTTAGCTGCAATAATCATTTCGTCTTCTACGATAAGAATTTTAGTTTTTTCTTCCATAAAAAACAGAACATATAGTTAAACAATTAATAAATAAGTTTAAATTTTTATAAATATACTATAATATTCTAATACTTGTTAATTTTTTCTTAATTTAAGTAAACGTAATCCGTCTAGCTGAACAGTTCAGCAAGTGTGAAGAAGTACATCACTTTTACTATAGATATATACCAACAATTAAAAACACAGAACAAACAACAATTAAAAGGAAAAGAAGCGGAGTGATGAATTTCAGCCAAGTTTTTAAACTCACATTAACCAAAGCCAAGGAAGGCAAAATCAATCCAGTGGGTGCAACAAACGACATGATTCCCATTCCGATCATATACGAATTTACGATTTCTCTTCCTGGAATATTCACAATAATGGCTAACGCTCCAATGATTGGCATTGTCAAAACGGCCATTCCCGAACTCGATTGTATAAAGAGTGAAAATACAATATAAAACACCATCAACAATATAATAAACAAAGCGGGTGGCATTCCTTGAACCATATTGGCACTGTAATACAATATCGAATCGCTAACGTGTCCTTCATTTAAAACAACAGTTACACCCCGTGCAATTCCTACAATAAAAGCTACCGACAATAGACTCTCAGCACCTTTAATAAATTCAGAGGTTACTACTCTTTCATTCATTCTAGTAACAACTGCAATTAAGATGGTAACACCCAGAAATAACGCCGACATTTCCAATGTCCACCATCCCAAAAATACAACACCACCAATCATGGTAATAAAGGAGGCGATGTAAATGAAGAGTAATAACTTTGTTTTTATATCGAGTTTATGCGTAAAATCAGCTTGATTGATTTCGGTGCTGAAGGTCGGTTTTACATCACCATCAATTCGGTATACTAACGAAGCGGTTGGATCTTTTTTTACTTTGGCAGCATAGCGCAAGATGTACCAAATTAATAAAGAGGTTACGATTACAAATAAAATTAGACGCTCGACCAATCCATCCATCCAGTTGATTCCCGCTGCATTCGATGCAATAATAACTGAAAACGGATTCGAAAAAGAACAAACACCACCAATCATAGTTCCGCCAAAGATAATGGCTAACGGAACTAACAAATCATAACCAGCCGCTAAGAAAATAGGAACAATCAAGGGATAGAAAACCAACGCTTCTTCTGCCATTCCGTACGAAGCGGCAAAAAAGGAAAACATAGAAGTTAATATAACAATCAACCATGGTTCTCTACCGCGCATCGAATACGACAAATAACTTACGCCTTTCATCATGGCGCCCGTTTCATTAAAAACAAACATAAAACCTCCAATAATCAGAATAAATAGGATGATATCGATGCTCTCACAAATTCCTTTTTATGGGCGCAAATAAAATTTCAAGAGGTCCTTGTTGGTTGCGTTCTTGTTTTTGAAACGTATCGGGAACAGAAACCGGTTTACGGATGTCGCCATTGGAGAACTTTTCCAACGGAATTATCAAATTTAAACTGTCTAATGGTTTTTGAGAGTAGGGAAGTGTAATGTCACCATTTGGTGTAGTCATTACAAATGAATCTTGCTTGTTGGCAGATAATTTATTGTATTGTCCGGCAGGTAAAAGCCAGGTTCCGATTGCAGCAAGTACGATAACGAGTAGTAATATTGAAATCGGACTAAGAAACGACTTTGTTTTTGACACGGTTGATTATTTTGGAGTAACTATTCCTTATTAAATTCCTCATGATTATCTATAAAAGTAATGTTTCTTGTAGGAGCCGTATTTACTCGTAAATCAAAAATATCAAATCGGTTGTAATGTCCTAGAATGTCATGCATTTGTTTGGGTTGGATGCATTTCTCTAAATCAATATCGGCGTAAATTATTCCTTCATCATCTATTAAAGGATTGCCGATTACTGCACCATTAGGCCCTATAAATCCAGAAAATGCTGAATTTTTTCTCGTCAACAGTTCATCGATATTTGGAACATCAGCACGCAGCGCCTCTTTTATTTCCTGAGAAATCGTTGAGCAGGAAACAATAGTAAACAATTTCCCTTCAAAGGAATGGGCGCAAGCTCTAATCTTAATCGCTTCTGCCATATCATAATCGGGTGGGGCAACAGGTAGTGAAATGTAATTGGCAATGTGAATTAATTCGCCTTGCGTTAGTAAAGTAAATCGCGCTAAAGTGTTGGTGTTTTCGCCACAAGCTAAAGTTCCAATCGGACCAATTTCGGTGTTGTAGACTTTTAAAGAAGAGCCATCTCCCGATGTCCACGTTAGTTTTTCTGCCCAAGTTGGGACAAGTTTTCTATGTTTTCCAATTAATTTTCCTTGGTTGTCAATAATTAAATTGGTGTTGTATATTTCGCCATAACTGTTGCCTCGTTCGTTAATTCCGATGACGATGTGAATGTTGTGGTCTTTTGCCGCTTGGAACAACCGTTTCATATCGGCATCATCGACTGTAACCGAGTTTTTATACAATTGTTCATACCATTTGCTTCCTTGGATTGGTGTCATTATCCAATTCCAATAGGGATAACCAGCGACAAATACTTCTGGGAACGCAATTAATTGCGCACCATTTTGACTTGCTTCTTTGATGAAAGAAATCGCTTTATCAACAGTTTTTTCTACGTTGAGAAAAACGGGCGACGTTTGGACGGTGGCGGCTTTGAATTTTTTAAACTCCATAACTATAATTTTAACCCTTTCAGAGTTTAAAACTCTGAAAGGGTTTTTGGTTAACAAAAATATTTAGAAATTTTTTCTTTAATTTCTTCACTAAATGGTTCCGCTTTGATGTTGATTCTGTCATCTGCGATGGCAACGTTTACTAAAGTTACTTCGCCTTGTAAACAGGTTTTTCCTTGTTCGTCTTCAAAACGGAAACCACAATTAACAGAAGCGCCACCGAGGTTTATCACCCAAAGCTTTTTAGTTAGGATTTCTCCTAATCGTGCTGCTTTTTTAAACTGTACTTTCAAATCGACAGTTGGAATTCCATTCGTTTCATGAATTTTAGAGAACGGTCGGCCGAGTGCTTCTTCAAACCAGTCTTCTACTAAATCATTGAGCATTTCAAGAAAACGCGGATAGAAAACGATTCCAGCATAATCGACATGTTTAAATCGGATTTTTTCGGTTTTTATAAAAGGTTGGCTCATGTTATTTTAATTTATATCGTTGTATTTTTCCGGTTTCTGTTTTTGGTAATTCCTCCACAAAATGAATTGCTCTTGGATATTTATACGGAGCAGCTACTTCTTTGAACCACTGCTGAATATGTGTTTTCATCTCTTCCGATGCATTACTTTTTTCTTTTAATATAATGTGAGCACATACTACCATTCCACGTTCTTTATCAGGCAACCCAACCACTGCACATTCTAAAATATCTTTATGTGTTAAAAGTACACTTTCTACTTCAATTGCACCAATATTGTATCCAGAAGAAATAATCATATCATCACCACGCGCTACAAACCAAAAGTAACCGTCTTCATCCTGACGGAAAATATCGCCAGTAATGTTCCAACCGTTTTCGACATAATCTTTTTGTTTGTCGGTTCTATTTAAGTATTTGCAACCTGTGATGCCTCGAACTGCTAATCTTCCAGGTTCATTTGTTAGAACTTCTATTCCGTTTTCATTTATTATTTTCGCTTCGTAACCTGTAATCGCTTTGCCTGTTGCTCCTGGCTTCATGTTGTTTTCATTAGAGGATATGAAAATATGAAGCATTTCGGTAGCACCAATTCCGTCGATGATTTTCAATCCTGTGGCATTGTACCAATCTTCCCAAACTTTTATTGGCAAAGCTTCACCAGCGGAAACACATTTGCGCAAACTCGAAATATCAAACTCATTGGCTTTAGTAATAATAATACGCCAAGCCGTTGGTGCCGTAAAACAAATGGTAATCTTGTGTTCCTGAATGACTTTTAATAATAAATCAGGGCTTGGTTTTTCGATTAAAAAAGTGGATGCTCCAAAATACATGGGAAATAATACTAATCCGCCAAGTCCAAAGGTAAAGCCGAGTGGTGGACTTCCAATAAAAATATCATTTGGAGTGGGTTGCAATGAATAATATGGAAACGCTTCACATATATTGAGAATGTCTTTGTGATAATGCGCTGTCATCTTTGGCAAACCAGTTGTTCCTGAAGTAAATCCGATTAAGGCAATGCTATCTGATTTGGAATGATAATTCGTAAATGTTTTTGGTTTGGATTGCATTAAATCCTCTAATTTGGAATTGTTGTAAAAGCAAACTTCTTTTAGGAAATCAGATTTTACTAATTCTATTTCGTCGGATAATTCCTGATCGCAAAGGGCATGAGAAATTTCGGCACAATCGATTATTGTCGTTAATTCTTTCGAACGAAGTAATGGCATAGTCGCTACTGCGATTCCGCCAGCTTTTAAAACAGCAAACCAACAAGCGACCATTAACGGATTGTTGGCAGAACGAATTAACACACGGTTTCCCGATTTTAATCCCAAATCATCTACTAAAA
>JAYVFV010000049.1:0-2122 GCA_043772885.1 Flavobacteriales bacterium | reverse complement strand
TACAAATCAAAAACAGAAGTTCGTTTACCGCGGATTAAATCTTTCAATCTAATCCAAAATGCTAACGTCAAATACACTCCAAACCATAAGCCTGCAGTGACAAAAGTGATGTAAATAAAAAACAATCGAACATTGGAAGCCCGCATTCCAAGTCTGTCTGCTAGTCGTGAAGAAACGTGAAAACCATGTTTTTCGAAAAAATATTTTAGTTGAATAATGGGTGACATTACTATTTTATTTAAAGTTTAAAATTAACTTTTTAAAAGTTCAATTCCTATACCACATTGCAAACATTTACTATGAGTGCAATATTCATTTTTTAATTGTAATAATGATTGGGTTTCAAAAGCGTTTTTGGCATTGATTCCAAAACCTGAAAACTTATCAATACAGGCATTCTTTTCGGGTTTAATCGATTGTATCATTTCTACAATGGTTTCTGAAATTTCTTTTCCTTGACTTTTGGCGTAAGCAAACTGAAAAGGAATAATGGTATTAATGATTAACAAATCGATGAATGATTTTGAAAATGATTTTTTCTTTTTAGAACTTTCTCTGTCAAATTGATAATGTGTTTCCCAATATTTTGAAACCGAAACATTAAATAATTGATAAATTTCATCTGTTTTTGTGGTTGCAATTATTCTTGAAAATAAATTTTGGTGCGTATGATAAAGCATCGCCAACTGCGCTAAACGAATGGTTGGGAAATTATCAGGACGATGTTTAAAGAATTGAACAGGCGCAATGGCTGCATTTATAAGCTGGTGTTTTTGGGAAATATAATTAAATCTTTTAATCAAGTCTTTGGTGTAATTGTCTTGACCATTGTTCGGAAATAAATCGGCTGTTCCAAAAAACAAACTTTCTAAATTTTCTACTTCAAAACTTTCTTTCCTAATTACAGAGAAAGGAATAGTTAATGCCATCTTCAAAAATGGTTCACCATTGGTATTTAGCCCAAAATTTTTGGACAACATACAAAACAATACGGCTTCCCAATGATTATCGCTCGATAGTAAAAGTTGTTCAATCGAAATTGATTTTCGTTCCAAACGTTCAAAAAATAACCGCTCTTGCCAATTTTGAAAAATAAATTCATCAACGGTCGCAATTTCGTTTTCACAATAAATCCATGATTTTGGTGATGTTAACGATAGATAATGATTCAAAGCATCGTTTGAAACAAAATTCTTGAGTTCTAAAACTGCAATTTCAGAATTATCTTTTCTAAAAACAGGCGTGTCATGTTCCCACACTACATGAAGAATTACGTTGTCATAATTGACATCTTTTTCATGATGATGTACGTACCAATCAGAAGATTTTACATGAATTTCTATATTGCCAGCCCATTTTTGGTTGGAAATTGTAATTTGTGCATTGAAAAAATCAGGTCCTGCTAGTTGAGAATAAAACCCTGAATTTATGAGTGTTATATCTTCGTTTTGGGTGGTTTTTAAATTTGAAAAGTCAAACTTTTTATAGTTCCAAACATAATGTAAAAAATCTTCTTTCATAGTCAACTAATATGAAAAACGAATGTAGTAAATTATTGTAACAAATACAATTTAGCGCAAGCTCTTGCATCTGACAATGCTTCGTGATGATTGAGTTGAATATTATTCAAAGTGGCGCAATGGGATAAAGATGCTGGTTTATAGCCTTTTTTTCTGTAAATCTTACAGGTACATTCCCATAGGTCAGCAATTTCTAGTTCGTCATAATACAACCCATAATATTTCATTGTTTTGGTCAGTACTCTTCTGTCAAATGCCTCGTTGTGCGCTACTATTTTACGACCAAATAATCGTTTTTGAATTTCAGGAAAAAGCGAATCGAATGTTTTTTCGTTTAATGTTTCAATGGGTTTTATTTTATGAACCATAATGTTTCCGTACCAATATTCATTATTGGGTGGTTGAATTAAAGTGTAATATTCTTCGATTATAATTCCGTTTTCTACGGTTACAATTCCCACAGCACAAGCACTTTCTGGATGTCCTGTTGCGGTTTCAAAATCTATTGCTGTAAAAGTCATTGCTTATTTTGATTTTAAAAAAACCCACAATTTTCATTGTAGGTTAATGAAGTTTTAACGATTTACTTTTAAATTTTTTAA
>JAYVFV010000048.1:0-2125 GCA_043772885.1 Flavobacteriales bacterium | reverse complement strand
AATATGAATCCGAATTCGGAACGAAAATCACCTTAAAGAAAAACCGTTTTGTTTGGCTTGGTTCTACAAAACCTTTAGATGCTTTTACTTATTTTTTTAGAACAACGCCACACGGAACCATAGTCGCACATTCTTATCAATACCAAGAAGGAATGAGCACTTGGATATTTGAATGTAGCAATGAAACCTGGGAAAAGCATGGCTTTGAAGTTACTAATGAAGAAGACACGATTGCTAAAATAAGTGAAATTTTTGTAGCCGAATTAGATGGCCATCCATTAATTTCAAACAAATCACATTGGCGTCAATTTCCACATATAACGAATGAAAATTGGTATCATAAAAATATCGTTTTACTGGGTGATGCCAAAGCGACAGCCCACTACTCTATTGGCTCGGGAACCAAATTAGCAATGGATTCTGCCATTGGTTTATTCGATGCTGTAATGGCAAATCCGAACAATGTACAAGCTGCTTTTGAACAGTATGACAAAACCCGCAGAAATACTGTCGAGATGATTCAATACGCGGCGTTGGTCTCGTTAGATTGGTTTGAAAATATGGATCGAAACAGTCAACATCCTTTTTATCAATTTGCTTTTGGATGCATGACACGCTCCAAAAAAGTAACGTTTGAAAACCTTCGATTGCGTGATAAATCCTTTACAGATAAGGTGTTGAAAGAATTTAATGACACTATCGAAGTAACTCCAGCATTTACAAAATTCAAACTACGGGATTTGGAATTGCAAAACCGAATTGTCATGTCGCCAATGGGACAATATTCAGCAGAAAATGGAGAAGTTAACGATTGGCATTTTCAACATTATACATCGCGTGCTCTTGGCGGTTTGGGATTGATACTAACCGAAATGACAGCAGTTTCAGAAACGGGACGCATCACTTTAGGTTGCTGTGGAATTTACACTAAAAATCAAATAGTTGAGTGGAAAAATAGTACTGATTTTATTCATCAAAATACAGCTACGAAAATCGGAATTCAATTGGGACATTCCGGACGAAAAGGCGCTATTAAAAAACCTTGGGAAGGACAAAATGAACCGATAAATAATGCTTGGGAATTGCTATCCGCTTCTCCAATACCATTCAATTCCAAATTGACGACTCCAAAAGAAATGGACTTATCTGATATGGATACTATCACTTCACAATTTGTTCAAGCAACAAAAAATGCAGATGAAGCAGGATTTGATATGATCGAATTGCAAGCGCATCACGGATTCTTACTGGCTTCCTTCCTTTCTCCTCTAACAAATATTCGCACCGATGAATTTGGTGGAAGCATTAAAAATAGATTAAAATTTCCATTGCGTGTATTTACCGAAATGCGAAATGTTTTTCCGAAAAGCAAACCCATGTCAGTGCGAATATCCGCAACTGATTGGACAGAAAACGGAATTTTAGAAGCAGATGTAATCGCAATTGCTACCGCTTTCAAAAACGCTGACGCTGATATTATCAATGTATCTACCGGAAATACTGTCGAAAATCAAAAACCACAAGTGGGAAGAATGTGGCAAACTCCGTTTTCGGATACGGTTAGAAATACCGTTCACATTCCAACAATAACTACAGGTTACATCCAAGACATTGATCAAATAAATACCATTATTTTAAACGGAAGAGCCGATTTGGTTGCTTTAGGAAGACCTTTATTATTAGATGCCAACTTTGTTAGAAATGCTCAAGCTTATGAACAATTTGAACCAACCGATATTCCAATGCAATACAAAGCGGGAACGTCGCATTTATATGCTTTAAAAGCCAGCGAACGAAAACAACTAGAAGGAATGAAAATAGCACTAAAACCTAAAAGCAATAAAAAATAAACTCAGTCACTCAGTTACTAAGCAACTCAGCTACTAAAAAAATGAAACACTACGCAGACAATTTCGCACACGACAGTTTACCAAGTCTGGATTTACAACCCGATTATACTTTCTTGGATTTACCGCAGTTTCAAAGATCTGAAATGCTAAATTGTGTAGAAAAATTATTGGACAATCATATCAAAGAAGGTCGAGGAAATTCTATTTGCATACGTACTTTTGAAACCACTTGGACGTATCAAGACTTGTATGAAAAAGCCAATCAAATTGCTCAT
>JAYVFV010000047.1:0-2134 GCA_043772885.1 Flavobacteriales bacterium | reverse complement strand
ATTAGTTTATCTTTTTCTAGACCAGCTTGAACTTGTTCAAAGATATGAATACAGAGTTTTTTGGTCAACCAAGGCAAGCTATGAGAGCTATCCTTAATTCTATTTTTTATTTCCTTCTCAATTTTTCCGATTGATCCTTCGAGTTGTCCGATAATTCCGTCAATCTCTTTTTCTCCAAATTCTCCAACAGTAAATTCTTTTGCTTGTTCCCTAGACTGTTGCCAGTAATGATAATTAGGATCTTCGGAAGGAACAAAGAAATCCGATTTCCACGAAAATCCGACTATTAAATTAGGTTTTCTGTCAGTTACATCGGTAAGAAATTTATAAAATGATTTGAAAAAATTTTTCTTTCTAAAAACATCTTCAAATTGATCGAAGATCAATACTAAGTATTTATCCTCGCTTTCCAGCTTTTGAAGTAAAGTTTTAATGGATGCAGAAGAAAATAAATCCGTATTTGATGTAAATGAAATCGGTTGATCGAACATATCTCGATCCAAAAAATTATCTTCGTATGCAGAATTTATTATCTTGTTGAATGATAAGGCAACAAAATTATCTGAAGTAGCACTTCGAGTATCAATAGCGAGTGCGAAAAACTTGTTTTTATAATGTTTATTTCTGCACCTTCCTTTTATTTCTAAAATTAAAGAACTTTTTCCCCAACCAGATTTTCCATTTAAGAAAAAAATCCTTTTTTGTGATTTATTAGTTTGAATTTCCTTAAAATATTCGAGAATTTGTGTTCTGATAAAGTCTCTACCAACGAAATGTTTTCTTTCAGAGGAAGCAGGCAGATAATCAAACCAATGTTCACTTTCTTGGACTTCAGAAATATTTTCAATCTCTGTTTGATTAGCATTCTGAACACTTTCGTCAACATTTTCTATTAAAGTTAAATTTTTAATTTCCTCTATTTCATCTTTTAACAAACGAATTTTCTCTTCATCAATGAATGATTCGTTTCGTTGAGCATCTACAACAATAAATTTAGAGGGTATTAAATTTGATTCATCAATAATATATATAAAAAAATCTCCAAAATAAGTAATTGCAAGAAATTTTTTTGATATTACGAAAGAGATTATTTTTGAAGTTGGCTCAAATATCAATCTAGCATCAGATAGAATTTTTATTATGTCAGGTGGTTCAAAGAATGTAATGTGATTATATCTTTCATCAGATTTTAATTCTCGTAACAAAGCTCCTGCTTGAAATTCTAATTCATTAGTTCTAAAAAAATATCCAGTATTAACTCTTTTATGAAGTGTATTAAAACAAAATTTAGTTAACTCATCAGAGGAAACTTTCTCTTTAGCCTTACATTCCACATAAAGAGTTTCTTTCTTATGTTTATGGTCTGCCAATAAGTCTATTTCCATTCCTGAAAAATTGATATTTCCTCGAATATCGTATTGATGTGTCGTGAGTAATTTTCGTATCAAATCCTCAAAGCAATTTCCTTTTGCTTTATTGGAAGAACCTTTTTCTAAAATGATTTTAATTTCTGTCTTCAAGATTTTCTGAATGGAGTTTTCGTTAATTTTATACGCTAAGTTTAATACACTCTAGATAGGATTTCCAATAACAACAGTAAAACAGTATTAGCTCAAATCTCATTTATGTTAAAATTGCGAGTTATGGAAGTCACCTTAAATTTACCTGAAAATGTCTATCGAAATTTCAGCAAGTTGGCTGAGAAAAAGCATCGGCGCGTGGAAGAAGTTATTACCGACCGGCTGCAAGATGATTTCTCGGCTGAAACGGTTGATTTTGAGGATGCCGTTGCAAATTGGGCGGATGAAGATGTTTTGGCATTGGCAAAACTGGAATTGCCCAAAGAACAAGCCAATCGGATGAGCGAATTGTCCGACCTCGATGGACGTGGTTTGATAAAAACAGTCGAAAGAAGCGAGTTGGAAATGTATCTCGAAATCTACAATAATGCTAATTTACGCAAGGCTTACGGAATCGCCGAAGCTGTCAAACGCGGGTTGGTTGCTTCACTTGACGATTTGAAATGAGCCGCATTTCCGATGACCTGAAAAACAAAATCCGCCGACAGGCTAAAAATCGGTGCGGTTATTGCCTGACTCCGCAAGAAATTATTTCGATGGCGTTTGAAATGGAA
>JAYVFV010000046.1:0-2146 GCA_043772885.1 Flavobacteriales bacterium | reverse complement strand
TCTTCTTCTTTTGGGGAAATACTTTGATTTGAAATAATTAATTGTGAGCCCAATTTTACATTGTTGTCGATTAAATTATTCCACTCTTTTAACTGTTGAATTGTAACGTCGTGTGATTTAGCAATCGAATTTAAATTGTCGCCTTTTTGAACCACATAATAACTTTCGTGTTTTGAAGTGTTTTCTACCTTGATTGTTTTTGATTCATTGCTAGCAACAGCTTCTGTTTTTTGCTTCGCCTGTTCGCTAGCGATTGAGCTGATAATTGGTGCTTTAAGTTCTTTTCTAATAGTTGAGACAACTCTCTCGTTTTTAACTATTTTCAAATTAGCGCCAGCATTAATGTTATTGCCTTTGAGCTTGTTCCATTTTTTTATTTCAGCTGTTGAAACATCATATTTGGATGCAATTTCACTAATGTTATCGCCACTTTTTACTTTATGGTATTTTGTTACGTCTTTATAAGTAACTACTTTTTCTGTGGTAAAGGCTTTTTCCGATTTCGGTTCAACGTTTATCTTTTTAACATCGGAGCTTGCAATTAAAGCCGTTACACTTTCTTTAGCAACGGTATCTTTTACTGGAGTTGCCTTGTCTTTATAAGCAATTCGTTCTGTAGTAATAATTTTTAAATTTCTACCAATTGGTGCTTTATTGCTTCTCAATCGATTCCATTTTTTTACTTCTGAAACTGTAACACCATAGCGATTTGATATTTCAATTAAATTATCGCCTCTTCTTACTTTGTGGTATTTGGTTCGAGTTACTATATCTGCTTCACTAAAAGAAGTATTTGTTGGATCATTTTGTTTTACCGATGCGATTCTGTCGTAAGGTCTTTCTCTTTTGCTGTCGATGTAATCCGCGTAAGCGTAAACTTTATCTTCATTAGACGTAAAAATCGCAATCTTGTCTTTCGGCAATCGTAAATAATTCGTAGTTCCTTTTACAGCCGGAATTTCATTTCTTTTATACGACGGATTAAAAAACTGCAATTCCGCCACAGGAATATCCAATAAATCAGAAATTTGTTTGAATGTTAAATGCTTTCTAATTCCGATTGTATCAGTCGAAAAATGATTTGCAATGGCTTTATTCGGAACGATTCCGTGTTCCTTATGGTATTCGAAAATATACATGGTTGCTAAAAACGCAGGCAAATATCCTTGTGTTTCTTTTGGAAGATTTTTTCTGATGTTCCAATAATTTTGTTGTCCGCCCGAACGACGAATCGCTTTAGCTACATTTCCTGGACCTGAATTATAAGATGCTAAAACCAAATCCCAATCGCCAAAAATTTTGTACATGTTCATCATGTATTGCGATGCAGCTTGACTTGCTTTTAAAGGTTCACTTCTTTCATCAACATAGGAATCGATATTCAATCCGTATTGTTTTCCTGTTTGGTACATAAACTGCCACAAACCGGTTGCTCCAACTCTAGAAACTGCTAACGGATTTAAAGCCGATTCTACAACAGCCAAATATTTAATTTCTAGTGGAATGTTGTTTTTAGCCAGTTCTTCTTCAAAAATCGGAAAATAAAACTGCGAAATTCCCATCAATCGTTCAAATCCTTTTTTTCTGTTTTTCAAAAACGATTTGATAACGTTTTCTAAACCAATGTTGTATTCAATATTAAATGGCGACTTCTCGTCCATTCTTTTTAAACGCTCTTTTAGCAATTCGGTCGGTAATTCGTAGTCTACTTTTTCATCAACATTGACATTTTTGATATCAACTATCATTTCATTATAAGCATACAAACTTGTCAATTCTTTCATCCAAAGACTGTCAATGCAAATAGCAATTTCATCTTTAACAAATGCTTTTTTTATAGAATCTAAAAAGGATATTTTGACTTCTGGTTTAATAGAAACGATGTCGTTTATCGATGATTCTTGTGCGTACATCGAGCAAGAAGCGACTAATACCAAGGCGGTGATTTTATTTTTTAATGTCATAGTTTAGCTTAATATGGTATTATTCAGGGAATTATGTATTAACAAATGCAAACATAACAACTTATAACGAGACTTTTTACTTATTTATTGTTAAAGTGTAAAAAATTAATCCAAAATAGCGGCAATTCCAGGTAGCGTTTTTCCTTCTAACATTTCCAACATCGCGCCACCACCTGTAGAAA
>JAYVFV010000045.1:0-18984 GCA_043772885.1 Flavobacteriales bacterium | reverse complement strand
ACTGTTTCATTTTAGTTGGTAATGGTTAAATTTACTGCTGGAACTAAATAATTATTGTGGTACTTTTTCATTAATAAATTTTCATAACTCTTGGGTTTTTGCATCTTTGTTTTTGCCGATTTTTCCCATTTATCATTGACTCTTTTATTCCATCCAACAGCTTCTTTTAAAGGAACTAAAGCAATTTCTGGTTGATAGCTCATTCCTTTTCTTGTAATTTTATTGCCATTATTATCTTTAAAATAAAATTCTTCATAATGTTTATTTTGTTCTATTTTTAATTTTTCAAAAACAATGAAGAAACCGTTCTCGGGAATTGCAATTTTCATTGTAGAAAAATCAATTATGTTTTTGGAATTACCTTTTTTTACTTCTAAAATTAATTCGTCTGATAAAGTGTTTTCACTTGGTGAACCGTCTGCATTTACTGCCACTAAATAAATTCTGATTTTAGCATTTTTGTTTTCCGATAATGTTCTAAACTTTATTTCTTTAATGAAAGAATAGTTGTCTCTTTCGCCTTCGGATATATTAAAAAAAATCGCATTAACAAAATAATCCTCGTGCCATCTAAAACCCCATGATTCATAATAACCAAATTCTTTTTGTTGTTTTAAAAAACTTCTCTTTATTTCAACTTCTTCCAATTTTATGTTAACCGTTTTTAAAACTACTTTTTCCGTTTCTTTAACATCAATGATTTTGGTTTCAAAACCCAAAGCAGAAAAAATTAAATTTTTCTCTTGATTTTTTATCTCTAAACTAAAGGTTCCGATATCTTCAGAAGTGGTTACAAGAGCTCCATTTTCATACCAAATATTTACATACGGAATTGGCTTATTGTTTTCATCAACAACAACTCCTTTGATTTGAGCACAAACCGCAAAACTTAAAAAAAACACAAACAAAAGTCTTTTTTCTATCATCTTTTCGCTATTGGATTTTTAATAAATCTGCTATTTTTCTATCATTAGAAAGGCGTGGTAATTTATTTTGTCCGCCTAATTTTCCGATGGATTTCATATATTCCTGAAAACCGTTTTTTGCCACTTTTGTGATCACTACTGTTCGCAATACTTTTCCAACAATCAAATCATCGTAATACGTATTTTGTTGTCGCATGGCGTTGTCAATCTGTAACGCAAATTCTTCTAAATTATTGGGTTCGTTTTCAAATTCTATATACCATTCGTGATATGGTAATCCTGTTTCGGGAGCAATTTGTGGCGCAACGGTAAATTCATTGACGCGAATTGTGGTGTTTTCCATTGCTTGTTGTAAAGCAAATTCAACTTCTTTGCCAATCACATGTTCGCCAAAAGCCGAAATGTAATGTTTAATTCTTCCTGAAACTATTACGCGATAGGGTTTCAAACTTGTAAACTGAATGGTGTCTCCAATATTGTATGCCCAAAGTCCGGCGTTGGTAGAAATAATCAAAACGTAATTCACATTCAATTCGACTTCTCCAATAGTGTATCGCTTTGGGTTTTCATTAGAAAATTCGTCGCTTTTTACAAATTCATAGAAAATTCCAGAATTTAAAAGCAACAACATTCCTTTATCTTTTTGAGAATCTTGGTACGCAAAAAATCCTTCTGACGCAGGAAATAATTCTATCGAATCGACTTTTCTTCCGATAAGATTTTCAAATTTAGCGCGATACGGTTCGTAGTTTACACCTCCATATATGAATAAATTGAAGTTTTTGAATAATTCGCCAACTGGTTTACTGGCTTTTTCTTCCAACTTTTCAAAATACATTTGAACCCAAGACGGAATTCCGGAAATTACCGACATGTCTTCGTTAAAAGTTTCTTCAACGATAGCATTTACTTTGGTTTCCCAGTCTTCAATGCAATTGGTTTCCCAAGAAGGCATTCGGTTTTTTTGTAAGTATTTTGGAACAAAGTGCGCTACGATTCCGGAAAGTCGCCCGAGTTGAATTCCGTTTTTATCTTCCAAAACCGGACTTCCTTGTAAAAAAATCATTTTTCCGTCAACAAAATTGGCTTTTCCTGTTTCGTGGATGTACGATAAAATCGCATTTCGTGCTGCTTCAATATGAAAAGGCATTGATTCCTTTGTAAGCGGAATGTATTTCGCGCCCGACGTTGTTCCGGATGTTTTCGCAAAATAAAGCGGTTTTCCTTTCCAAAGAATATCGGCTTCTCCTTTTACAACTTTATCAACATAAGGTCGCAATGCTTCGTAATCGCGAATGGGAACTTGCTTTGCAAAATCGTCAAATGATTTGATTTTAGAAAAATTGTGTTCTTTTCCGAACTGTGTTTTTTCCGCTTGACGGATTAAATCAAAAAACACTTTTTGCTGTGTTTCAACAGGAGTTGAAGCCCATTTCAGCGTTTTTTTGTGGATTCTCTTTGCGAAAAGTATAGCAGCAACTGATTTTATCGACATGATACTATTTTTTCTTTTTGGCGTTTTTGCTTTCTTCTTGAATTCTTTTTTCTTCGGCTTCCACTTGTTTTCGCAATGTCAATTCTTGCTTTGAAGCTTCGGCTTTTTCTGGATTAACTTGCGTAACATCGGATGCTAAAATAGAATCTTTATTTACTTTTTCGTATTCTAAATCGCCGTTCAACACTTTAATAATCGATTGTTGGTATGCTTCGTTTTTCTTCAATGCATTGGTTAACGAATCGGATTTTAACGCCAATTCGGTCGCGTCTTTTCGCAATTTTGTAGAAGCATAACCCGGAATATATTCCCGCAAAGGAGTAAAAGCAATAATAAATGTAGTGACAAATATGATAAGAATGGTTCCGGTTGTTGCAAAAACGAAAACATTCATTAACGTTAATCGAAGCGAAAAAATTTCTTCAAAAGTATCTTCATTCAAAATAACCAAACGGTTTTTTGTGAATAATTTTTTCTTTATTATTTGTCTTTTAAGTCGCTTTTCTGACATGCTTATTGATTATAGTACAAATATATAAAAATATGTTTTGCTTCCCTTTTTATATACGTTTAACGAAGATTAACTATAAATTTATTAGAAGAAAATCAAATCAATTCCTTTTTCTTTTTACCTTTGTGCTGTTATTATATTAAAAATCGGCGAAAGCTAAAAATTTATATATCATGGGAAGAATGGGACCAACAGAATGGATTGTAATTTTAATCGTTGTTTTATTACTTTTTGGAGGTAAGAAAATTCCAGAATTAATGAAAGGATTAGGATCTGGATTTAAAGAATTTAAAGATGCTTCAAAAGGTGATCAACCTGCAAATTCTAAAAAAGATGACACGAGCCCAGTGGGCGAACAGACGAAGCAAACTAAAGAATAAATTTTTGAAATTACAATTTTAAGTTTAACCGCAAGGTTCGCAAAGAGTTACGCAAAGGTCGCAAAGAGTATAAAAAACTTTGCGACCTTTGCGATTTTAACTTTGCGCACTTTGCGGTTAAGTTTTTACAATATCATAGTAAGTTGAATTCGCTTACGTTCTTCATCAACTTCCACGACTTTTACCTGAACGTGTTGGTGTAATTTTACGACTTCATTTACATCGGAAACGAATCCTGCTTTGAGTTGTGAGATGTGAACCAATCCGCTTTCTTTAATTCCGATATCGACAAAACAACCGAATGCGGTGATGTTGTTGACAATTCCGGGTAAAATCATTCCGGTTCGCACATTTTTTATGGATGTAACTGTCGGATCAAATTCGAAAACTTTTGCCGATTTTCTTGGGTCGAGTCCTGGTTTTTCTAATTCTTTTACAATGTCTTTTAAACCGAGAATTCCGATATCTTTGGTGATGTAATCGTCGAGTTTTAATTGACTTATTTTTTCTTTATTGGCAATTAATTCATTCACCGAAACTTTTAAATCTTTTGCCATTTTCTCGACAATTCCATACGCTTCGGGATGCACTGCTGAATTGTCTAACGGATTTTTCCCATTGTGAATTCGAACAAAAGCGGCGGCTTGTTGGTAGGCTTTTTCGCCCAAACGCGGGACTTTTTTAATTTGTTTTCGGTCTTCAAACGGACCGTTTTCGGAACGGTATGCGACGATGTTTTCGGCCATTTTTTCACCAATTCCAGAAACATAGCTCAATAGTGATTTACTCGCTGTATTGATGTTTATTCCAACCGAATTCACGCAACGCACTACAACAGTATCTAATTCTTCTCGCAATTTCACTTGATCAACATCGTGTTGGTATTGTCCGACGCCAATCGATTTTGGATCGATTTTTACCAATTCGGCTAAAGGGTCGGACAATCGTCTTCCGATAGAAACCGAACCACGAACGGTGACATCAAAATTCGGAAATTCGTCTCTTGCAATTTTAGAAGCCGAATATACCGATGCTCCAGCTTCCGAAACGATGAATACTTGAATCGGTTTGGCTTCGCCCTGTTCGCCTTTGGCTCGAGTTTCAAACGCAATTTTCTTGATAAAGAATTCGGTTTCGCGAGATGCTGTTCCGTTTCCGATAGAAATCGCTTCAATATTGTAGGCGTTGACCATCGAACGAATTTTCTTCATCGCCATCGCACTTTCATTTTGAGGCTGATGCGGATAAATGGTTTCGTTGTATAACAAATCGCCTTTTTCATCCAAACAAACGATTTTGCATCCTGAACGAAATCCGGGATCAATCGCTAAAATTCGCTTTTCTCCCAAAGGTGGCGCGAGTAACAACTGACTTAAATTCTGTGCAAAAACATCAATTGCTTTGATATCGGCTTTTGCTTTGGCGTCTTGTAATGTTTCATTGGAAATCGCCGGTTCGAGCAATCGTTTGTAACTGTCTTTAATCGCCAAACGCAATTGAGTCGCGGTTTCAGAAGTATCGCGATTGTTTTTTAACGTATTGTTTTCGATGAATTCGATGGCTTCTTCATCCGAGCCATCGGCATCAATTTCGATATTGAGTTTTACAAAACCTTCGGCTTCGGCGCGCAACATGGCTAATAAACGGTGTGACGGCGTTTTAGAAATCGGTTCTGCCCAATCGAAATACTGCGAGAATTTTTGAGCATCGGCGTCTTCTTTTTTAGATTTGGAAACTTTAGTTGATATAATTCCTTTGCGTTGAAACAAACGGCGAATGTTTTTTCGAAAGTATATGTTTTCGTTAATCCATTCGGCGATAATGTCTCTGGCGCCTTGTAACGCTTCGTCTTCGTTAATCACTTTGTCGTTCAAATACTTGGACGCGATGAAATCGATATCATCATTATTTTGCGCCATGATGATTTTTGCCAAAGGTTCAAGTCCTTTTTCACGAGCGATATCGGCACGCGTTTTTTTCTTCTTTTTATAGGGCAAATACAAATCTTCTATTTCTTGTAAATCGAAACTGTCTTGTATTTTTTTGGCTAATTCGGGCGTAAGTTGCTCTTGCTCTTGAATCGATTTTAAAACGCTTTCTTTTCGTTTTACAATTTCGTCATAGTGTTTAGAGAGTTTGGCAATTTGTTCGATAACCACTTCGTCAAGGTTTCCGGTTTGGTCTTTCCGATAACGGGAAATGAAAGGAATGGTGCAATCTTCTGAAAGCAGTTTTAAGGTTGCTTCAATGTTTTTTGTGGTGGTGTTTACTTGGTTTTGAATGAATTGTGTTTGTGTCATTTGTTTTGTTTAACCGCAAAGTTCGCAAAGGTTTACGCAAGGAGCGCAAGTTTATTATCTTAGGCTCGCAAGGTTTTTAATCCTGAACGATAAAATCTTTTGGATCTTCTTTTTTAAATTCGGGTTGGATGTTGATGTGATTAATGTGGAATTTCTCAAACAAAACCTGTTCTACTTTATCAAGTAAAGTATTGAACTCGCTCATTTTAATATCTTCCGAACAATCCAAATGCGCTTCGAGATGCAATTCCTCATCATTAAGATGCCAAACATGAATGTGGTGTAATTTGTTAACTCCTTTGATTTTATGAACTTCACGAACAATTTCTTTAATGTCTATATGCTCTGGTGTAAAAAGCATCAACATCTTTGTGGACGTTTTTAGTAAATCGATTCCAACTACAATTAAATAAATCGCTATTAGAATAGTCATAACGCTATCGACCCAAAACCAACCGTAAAATTTCATTAGTAATCCACCAACTAAAACGGCTATAGAAGCCAACATATCAGTAAATAAATGCAAATAAGCCGATTTCATATTGATGTTATGTTTGGCGTCTTTCTTTAAAAGTAAAACCGAAAAACCATTTACCGCAATTCCTAAAATAGCCAACCAAATCACTAAATTTGATTTTATGGGTTGCGGATTAATAAATCGTTCAATTGCTCCGTAAATAAGTAATAACGCAACAATTACTAAAGTTGTCGCATTAATAAAAGCGGCAATTAATTCGGCTCTTTTGTATCCGAAAGTTTGATCTAAAGACGCTTTTTTTCTAGAAAGTTTGTGTGCAATAAGACTGAATCCTAATGAAAGTACGTCGGAAAAATTGTGAAGTGCATCCGAAATTAAAGCGAGACTTCCCGATAAAATTCCGCCAACTACCTGAGCAATTGTAATTAAAAGATTAAGAACAATTGAATATACTAAATTCTTTCCTTTTACTTCGTGTTTGTGAATCTGTACATGTGAATGGTGACTTTCCAAAATATTAGCAGCTAATTTTATCAACTCTGGTGGCGTGTCTTCCTCCTTCAAAATTGGTGTTTAAAAAAGTATCTACCATTTCTATTGCTTGTTGTATGGAAGTGAATCGCGCTGGAATACTTATAATATTCGCATCATTATGTTGTCGTGCTAAACTAGCAATTTCTTTTGTCCAACATACCGCTGCTCGAATATTTTGATGTTTGTTTGCCGACATTGCAATTCCGTTTCCGGAGCCACAAATTATGATGCCGAAATCGGCTTTTTTTGTTTCAACATCTGTCGCCACTGGATGACTAAAATCGGGGTAATCGACGCTATCAAAAGTATCGGTTCCGTGATTAATAATTTCGTGTCCTTTAGATTGTAAAAAAGCAACGATCGCAATTTTATAATCGGGTCCAGCGTGATCATTTCCGATTGCTATTTTCATAGTAGTTGAGTTTTTTTTATGTCTACAAATTTAAACAATCTATTGGTTATATAGAATTGAAATCGATAATAATATAATAGATTGATTTTTAAACGATAAGAAAAATTAATTTTTTTAAATTATTATTTATCAATTACTTAAAAATAAAAAAATGCCATTGTTAATAGTATTTTCTAATTCGTTGATATTCAGTTAACCTTAAATTAACATTCACTGTTAACAACTTTAGATAGATTTTTAGAACTATTTCTTGGTTGTATGTAAATAAATTGTAATCAAAAATCGGTATTGAAAAACCTAATTTAGTTTGAATAATTTTTATAAAAGTTATCATTATAAAATTTTATCTTGTTAACAGTTTTTAATTGAGAAGTTATTTACAAAATGAATAATTTTTTAGATGTGAACAACTGTTAATTAAAACTAAAAAATACTTCAAAATGAGTGATTTACTTTCTCACAAACCTGTTGATAAATTGGTATAAAAAAAGATAACTTCTAAAATCCTTTTTTTAAAATAAAAGTTATTGTACAAATTAACACGCTATAATAACCACCAAAAATTAATTAAATTTAAATTTTTCTTTTTGTTGTTTTTAATAGATGTTGACAACTTTATTTTTTGATAATAAAAAAGAGAAAAGAAATAGATTTATACAATCTTTAAATTAGAGTCTAAATTATCTAAAATTTCCTGAACGATTTCTAAATCGTTAAGATGGATTTTTAATTTGATTCCACCGTAAGCATAACTAGCAAAAGGATGAATCGAAACTAAATTCTCATTCTCAAAAAAATGGACTATTCCTTTATTTTCTAAAACCGATTTTAAAACCACTATTTCGGTATGGGAATTAAAAATTGCAATTGTAATAAAATGCTCCATTTCTTTTTTTATAAAGGTACTTAATAAAATAGTTTTAAATTTTAGCACATAGAAACATAGTTTAAACACTTTAAAAAGTAGCTTCGCTATATTTTAGATAACATTAGACTATGATATAAAAATTTATTTTCTATATAATTCTTATTTTCTATGCATCTATGTGGTAGAAAATAAATATTTTAATATAAGTTTAAAAGTTATTTTTTAGATAAATCTGAAATCTAAAATCTAAAATTTAAAATCTTATTCGTAATTTTCAACATTAATTAGAAATGACAAATGAGTAAGCAACCAAAAAAGTTTGGAAAAACAACTAAAACCTTTTCCGAAAAGATTTTTAAAATACTATCAAAAAATCCGAATAAACCTTTCAATTACAAACAAATAGCTGCTATTTTAGAGTTGGATGATACTAAAAACAGGAACGAAATCATTAAAGATTTAAAGATTTTGGCAGCGCAAAAACTAATTATAGAATCCGAACCCGGAACGTATTTAGTTAAAGCAACCAGCCAAAAATACTACGAAGGAAAAATAGACATGACAAGCCGAAAAGCAGGTTATTTTGTTTGCGACGAATTAGAACACGATGTCTTTGTTCCGTTTACCAATTTGAATCACGCATTAGATGGCGATACTGTAAAAGCGTATGTTTACGACAGACGAAGTTCCCGGAAACCAGAAGCAGAAGTTTTAGAGATTTTAGAAAGAGCTAAAACAGAATTTGTTGGTGTAGTTGCTATTCAGAAGAATTTCGGATTTGTAACAACTGCAAATGCTAAAATGTACACCGATATTTTTATTCCGAAAAACAAATTAGGAGAAGCTGAACACGGAGATGTAGTTTTAGTAAAAATGGAAGATTGGCCACAAAAAGCCGATTCTCCTTTTGGTTCTGTAATCAAAGTTTTAGGAAAACCAGGCGAACACAATACCGAAATTCATGCGATTTTAGCCGAATATGGATTACCGTATAATTTTCCAATAGAAGTAGAAACTTATGCGAATAAGATAGATACTTCTATCACTGCAGAAGAAATCAAAAAACGTCGCGATATGCGAAAAGTGCTTACGTTTACTATCGATCCGAAAGATGCGAAAGATTTTGATGATGCCTTATCGTTTCAGGTTTTAGAAAATGGAAATTACGAAATTGGTGTTCACATTGCCGATGTTTCGCATTATTTATTAGAAGGAACTATTTTAGATGAGGAAGCCTTTAACAGAGCGACTTCTGTTTATTTGGTCGATAGAGTAGTACCTATGTTGCCGGAAGTTTTGTCCAACTTTGCTTGTTCACTTCGTCCGAATGAAGAAAAATATACGTTTTCTGCCATCTTCGAATTAACGCCAAAAGCAGATGTTGTCAATCAATGGTTTGGAAGAACAGTAATTTATTCCGACCAACGTTTTTCGTATGAAGAAGCACAACAGATTATTGAATCTAAATCGAATGTAATTCCATCTGAAATATCCTTAACAGGAAAAGAATATAAAGTTTCCGATGAAATTGTTTTTGCAACGTTGAAACAAGACGAATTGGCTAAAATTCTCCGTAGAAAAAGAATGGCTAATGGTGCAATTTCGTTTGATAAAGTAGAAGTGAAATTTAATTTAAATGAAGATTTTGAACCTGTTGGAGTTTATTTTAAAGTATCTAAAGATGCCAATCATTTAATTGAAGAATTCATGTTGCTTGCCAATAGAAAGGTTGCTGAATTCATTGGAAAACAAAAGAAAACTTTTATTTATAGAATTCACGACGAACCGAATGAAGATAAATTATTTGCAATGCAAGCGTTGATTTCGAAGTTTGGATATAAAATCGATTTGCGCAACAAGCAAGACATTTCCAAATCATTGAACCAATTGATGGCAGATGTAAACGGAAAAAAAGAGCAAAATTTAATTGATACACTAGCGATTCGAACGATGAGCAAAGCCAAATATTCGACCGATAATATTGGTCACTACGGATTAGCATTTGATTATTACAGTCATTTTACGTCACCAATTCGGCGTTATCCCGATGTGATGGCGCACCGATTATTGCAATTTTATTTGGATGGTGGAAAAAGTGTTAGCGAAGAAGTGTACGAAGAAAAATGCGTTCACTCGAGTGAAATGGAATATCTCGCAGCACAAGCCGAACGCGATTCAATCAAATACATGCAAGTGAAATACATGCAAGATCACAAAGACGAAGAATTTTTAGGAGTAATTTCTGGAGTTACCGAATGGGGAATTTATGTCGAAATCATCGAAAATAAATGTGAAGGAATGTGTAGAATTCGCGAAATAAAAGACGATTATTATACTTTTGATGACAAACAATACGCTTTAGTTGGAGAAATTTCAAAAAGTTTATTACAACTTGGTGATGAAGTGTATGTTAAAGTGAAAAATGCTGATTTAGTAAAAAAGCAATTGGATTTTCATTTCATCAGAAAGAATGAATAGTTAGATTTATTTTAACTTTTGAATTTTAAATTTTTAAATTGCACATTCAATTCGGATTAAAAATCAATTATGTTCAACGATATTATTACAGCAATTCCACTCGGATTCTTTCTTAGTTTTATGATTGGTCCTGTATTTTTTGTATTACTAGAAACAAGTGTAGTAAAAGGATTTAGAGCAGCAATGATGCTCGATTTTGGAGTAGTTTTGGCCGATGTTGTATTTATTATAGTCGCTTATTTTAGTAGTTATCGATTAATAGAAAGTTTAAAAGATGAACCCGCATTGTTTATTTTTGGCGGATTAATAATGCTTACGTATGGTATTATTACTTTTATGCAAACTAAAAAAGCTTCCAGAAATATCGATTTAGAAGATCCAGTAGAATTGGCAAAAAACAACTATTTAAGTCTATTTATAAAAGGTTTTTTTTTGAACTTTATTAATATTGGGGTATTGGGATTTTGGTTAGCAGTTATTCTTACAGTTGGTCCACAATTAGAATTAAAAGCTTCAAGAATGATGGTTTTTTTCACCACATTGATTCTTTCTTATTTGGTTACCGATGTCTTTAAAATACTTTTAGCAAAGCAATTAAGAAACCAACTTAATCCGAAAAACATTATTTTAATTAAGAAAACAATCAGTATAATACTTATTATTTCTGGTGTAATTTTATTAACGCAAGGTTGGTTTCCAAAAGAAAAACAAATCGTAAATTCTGCTTTTGAGAAATTAGAGAATAAAAAATAAGTAACAACTCAAGAATTACCTGATGCTTCAAACTATTCAAATTATAACGTTGCTTCAAGGTGTTTTTTTACTGTTTTTTTTATTCAAGAATAGAAAAAAATACTACTATTATAATTTTAATTTTCTTTCTGCATTATTAGTTTCACTGCTTTTTTATATTATTGGTGATGATAATAATAATTTATTTTTGCACGATTATGATTTCTTTTTTGTAGATAAGACGTTGTTTGTAACTCTATTATATCTTTTTTTAAACTATTTTACTTCCTCAAAAAAGATAACATTTACCATTCTTTGGTATTTTATTCCAACAGTAATTTATATTGTAATTGAACTTTATGAAGTCCAATTTTCCGAATCTTTTTTGACGGAATTAATAGAACGTTTCTTAGCCGTCATATTTATAATTTATTTAATATTGTCTATATTACTTCTCAGAAAAACAACAATAGCCAAATTCATAAAGCTTCCTTTTTATTTTTTACTTTTCTCATTATTATTATCTTATGGTTTATTTACAGTTGAATTCCTGTTTGAAGAAAAATTCCTAACCACATTAAATACGGTTTTACTATTTGAAATTTCTGTTTTGTTTTATTATCTGACGTATGTTTTTGTGTTCAATCACAATTTCTTTGATTTGCCAATTCTGAATTCCAAATACAAAAACTCATCATTAAATAGTAATCATGTGGAGGATTACAAACGCAGCATAATTCATGCTATGGAAGTGAATAAAATTTTTACCAATCCCAATTTATCACTGCAACTATTTAGCGACACGGTCAACATTCCGAAACATTTTATTTCCGAAATTTTAAGCAGTTATTTGCATACCAATTTTCAAGATTTTGTAAACAAATACCGCGTGGAAGAATTTATAAAATTATACAGCAATCCAGAGAATGATCATTTTTCGGTTTTGGGAATTGCCACTTCAGCTGGATTTAAAAACAAGGCCACTTTTAATACCAATTTTAAAAAGTTTAAAGGAATTTCCCCAACAAAATACAAACAGAATAATTTGCAATAATACTCGCAATTGCACGTTATATAAGTCTATCCTAATTGGGACAGACTTGTTTTTTTAGTAGCCTTTTTCTAGTAAGACTACTTTTGTAGAAAACAAAAATTACTAAAAAGTTATGAAAATAATTCCTAAAAATCGATTCACAATTCTATTTAAATTTATCGTATTATATTGCTTTTTAGGGTTTTTAATTCGACTTGCTTTTTTCATTTTGTCCTTATATGCGATCGATTTTTCTGTTTTTACCATTTTAAAGATTTTTGGATTGGGTTTGCTTTTCGATTTTGGAACTGCTGTTTTTTTTAGTTTCATTTACGGATTGTATTTATTGATTACTCCTGCAAAACGTATCGGATCGAAATTGGATAAATGGATTACGTATGTCATTTTATTTTTCACTTTTTTTATTACCGTTTTTACATTTTTGGCAGAATTTCCTTTTTGGAGTGAGTTCAATACACGGTTCAATTTTATTGCCGTCGATTATTTAATTTATACTTATGAAGTATTCGAAAATATAAATCAGTCGTATCCCTTGCCTGTTTTAATAATTGGGTTATTATTGTTTACAGCTTTAATTTTCTATTATTTCAGAAAAATAAATGCTTTCAAAACGGTATTTTCAGATGAAATGCCTTTTAAGAAACGATTGGTTTATGTGTCAATTTTAGCTTTGATAAGTTTTTTTCACACCCAATTTATAAATAATAAACAAGCTGAAACAAGTAAAAATTTATACGTAAACGAGCTTTCTAAAAACGGAGTTTATTCTTTTTTTGCCGCTTTTCGGTCGAATGAATTAGATTATGAAACGTTCTATCAACAACTATCCAAAAAGGAAGCTTTCGCGATGATTAAAAAGGATATCAAACAGAGCAATCAGGTATTTCTTTCCAATGAGTTAACAAGTTTAGATAGAAAAGTAACAAATACAGGTGAAGAAAAAAAACAAAACATTATTCTCATTTGTATCGAAAGCTTTAGTGCTGAATTCATGACATCCTTTGCAAACAAACAAAACCTAACGCCAAATCTTGATAAATTGGCCAAAGAAAGTATCTTTTTCACCAATCTTTACGCAACAGGAACTCGTACTATTCGCGGTATGGAAGCGTTAACACTTTCGGTTCCACCAACTCCAGGAAATAGTATTGTTCGTCGTCCAGACAATGCGAATTTGTATTCGATTGCGACTGTTTTAAAACAAAAAAACTACAATTTAAATTTCATCTATGGAGGAGATGGTTATTTTGATAATATGAACTCTTTTTTTGGTGGTCAGGGTTTTACAATTGTGGATAGGAACCGCGGAAATCCGCTTGACGATGATATAAAAACCCAACGAATTAACATTGAAGACAAAGAGGTTACCTTTGAAAACGCATGGGGAATCTGTGATGAAGATATTTATAACAAAACGCTAAAAGTAGCTGATGACAATTATAAATCGGGGAAACCTTTTTTCGATTTTGTAATGACAACGTCCAATCATAAACCTTATTCTTTTCCGGAAGGAGCCATCACTTTGCCGCAAGGAACAAGAACGGCAGCAGTTGTATACACCGATTATGCTGTTGGAAAATTCATTGCCAACGCCAAAACAAAACCATGGTTTAAAAACACTGTTTTTGTTATTGTTGCCGATCATTGTGCGAGTAGCGCTGGAAAATGGGAGGTAAATATCAACAACCATCATATTCCGGCAATGATTTATAATCTTCAAACTCCAGCAGAAAAAGTAACCAAATTGGTTTCTCAAATCGATCTTATGCCAACGGTTTTTGGTTATCTGAATTGGAGTTATACCACATCGCTATATGGAAAAGACATTCGGTTAATTCAGCCTAATGAAGAGCGTGCCTTGGTTGGGAATTATAGAACGCTGGGATTATTGAAAAACGCCATCTTCACCGAAATTAATGATAAAAAACAGTGCAATCAATATTCCTGGAAACAAAACAGTAAAGAAATGGTTGCTTTAAAAAAACAAAATCAACCCTTAATCAATCAAACTATTGCCAATTATCAAACGGCGAGTTATAGGTTTAAAAATGGGAAGATGAAGGTAAAGTAAGTTTTAATACTTTGTCATTTCGACGAAAGGAGAATCATATAATCAGAATTACTTGATGAGATTCCTCGTTCCTCGGAATGACAAATAACGGCGAGACATTTCTATATTTCTTCTAAATGGTTTTTTTATTAAAGTATCGTCCGGATTCGAACACTACTTTAATCAATTTTTTCTAAAAATTATCCATAAAAAAACCTCTCACAAGGAGAGGTTAATTCAGAGGCATCGTCCGGATTCGAACCGGAGTAGGAGCTTTTGCAGAGCCCAGCCTAGCCGCTCGGCCACGACGCCAATTATTGATTGGATTGCAAATATATAAAACAATTGATAATTAGCAATTGATAATTAACAATTTTTAAAAATCGTAATTCGTAATTGTTAATTCATAATTTTTTTCAATTTCGATATTCTTCCATTTCAATCGTAACTGCTTCTACATCACCACCAATAGGTGGATTCAATTTAGAAACGGCTAATACAATTCGGGAAATCGACGGAATTTCTTTGAAGATTCTTGTGATAATTCTATTGGCAACATGTTCTAATAATTTAGAACGGATTGTCATTTCCTCTTCTACAATTGTATTTAAAAGCACATAATCAACAGTATCTTTCAACTCATCGGTTTGTGATGATTTGCGTAAATCGGTTTTAATTTCAAGGTCAACACGGTAATCAGAACCAATTTTTGCCTCTTCTTCAAGACAACCGTGAAAAGAAAATGTGCGTATATTTTGGAGTTTTATTGTTCCCATTTGAAAAGTTTAGGAGTTTAAAAAAAAGTTTAGGAGTTTAAAGAAAGTTTAGTAGTTTAAAAGTAGTTCCCTAAACTTTTAAACAATTAAACTTCTAAACTCTTTTCATATCTTTGCTAAAATTACAAAATTAATATGTCTACAGAAGAGAAGTCTTTAAATTTTATAGAACAAATTATAGAAGAAGATTTAAAAAAGGGTTTGTCACAAGGCAAATTGCGTTTTCGTTTTCCACCAGAACCAAATGGCTATTTACACGTCGGTCATGCCAGTGCTATTTGTTTGAATTTCGGATTGGGAATCGATTATCAAGCGCCAGTAAATTTACGTTTTGATGATACGAATCCAGCCAAAGAAGAGCAGGAATATGTTGACGCTATCAAAAAAGATATTGAATGGTTGGGTTATAAATGGTCGCACGAATGTTATGCTTCCGATTACTTCCAACAATTATACGATTGGGCTGTTGAGTTCATCAAAAAAGGAAAAGCGTATGTAGATAGCCAATCTTCGGAAGCAATGGCAATTCAAAAAGGAACGCCAACAACTTCGGGAACCGATTCCCCTTATAGAAACCGTTCCGTTGAAGAAAATTTAGATTTATTTGAACGCATGAAAAATGGTGAGTTTCCAAACGGAACACATATTCTTCGTGCCAAAATAAGTATGAATGCTAATAATATGTTGATGCGCGACCCGATTATGTATCGAATTCTTCACGCACATCATCACCGAACAGGAAACGATTGGTGTATTTATCCGATGTACGATTGGGCCCATGGCGAAAGCGATTATTTAGAACAAATTTCACATTCGTTTTGTACGTTAGAGTTTTTGCCGCATCGTGAATTGTATGATTGGTTTTTGGATCAAGTGTATGACGCTACTAAAGTGCGTCCGAAACAACGGGAATTTGCAAGAAGAAATCTTTCTCACACTGTCGTTTCTAAACGTAAATTACTTCAATTAGTAGAAGATAAACACGTTTTATCATGGGATGATCCGCGAATGAGCACCATTTCTGGGATGCGAAGACGTGGTTACACGCCAATGGCAATTCGGAATTTTGCCAACACAATAGGAATTGCAAAGCGTACCAATTTAATTGATGTTTCCCTTTTGGAATTTTGTGTCCGTGAAGATTTGAATAAAATTGCTCCAAGAGTAATGGCAGTTTTGAATCCCGTGAAGTTGGTAATTACTAATTATCCAGACGGAAAAGTAGAAGAATTGGAAGCTGAGAACAATCCAGAAGAGGAAGTAATGACATTTCGTAAAGTGCCTTTTTCAAAAGAGTTGTATATCGAAAGAGAAGATTTTCAAGAAGAAGCGAATAAGAAATTTTTCCGTTTAACGTTGGGAACCGAAGTGCGATTGAAAAACGCTTACATTATTAAAGGCGAAAGTGTAGTAAAAGATGCTGATGGAAACATTACCGAAATTCATTGTAGCTATGACGAAGATTCCCGAAGTGGAAGCGGAACTGAAGCATCGCAACGAAAAGTAAAAGGAACCATTCATTGGGTTTCTACCAATCATGCTGTTGCTGCAGAAGTTCGTATTTACGATCGCTTGTTTTCGCATGAAAGTCCAGATGGAAATAAAGAAATCGACTTCAAGGAATTTATTAATCCGAATTCGTTAGAAGTCATTACAGGATATGTAGAACCAAGTTTACAATCGGCTAAAAATTTAAATCATTTTCAGTTTCAACGATTGGGTTATTTTTGTGTGGATAAAGATTCGACATCTCAAAAATTAGTTTTCAATAAAACCGTTGGTTTGCGTGATACTTGGGCAAAAGTTGAAAGTAAAGAATAATTTTTATTGCAATAGAAAATAAAAAAGAGAGCTAATTTAGCTCTCTTTTATT
This sequence comes from Flavobacteriales bacterium, assembly GCA_043772885.1. Taxonomy (GTDB): domain Bacteria; phylum Bacteroidota; class Bacteroidia; order Flavobacteriales; family Flavobacteriaceae; genus Flavobacterium. Next base: position 2,117 of record JAYVFV010000045.1, on the reverse strand, counting down.
TTTGTGAAGTTATACTTCTTCTGTTGGATCCGATGTATCGGACGGATTAAAATCGGGAGATCTATGATCCGTTTTCTTAACGCGTTTTGGTTGGTTTTTCATCGCTTCACCTACTTGATTACTTGCCGTAAAACTCGCTACCATATTGTTTAACATATCACTTCCTGCTTGAGGAGAATTTGGTAATAATATTAAATTCGAATTCGTATCGGCGCCAATAGCTTGTAAAGTATCGTAATGTTGTGTAACAACAATTAAAGCGGAAGCTTCTTGAGAGTTGATTCCAACTTTATTCAAAACATCAACACTTTCTACCAATCCTTTTGCAATTTCACGTCTTTGGTTTGCAATACCTTGACCTTGTAAACGCTTGCTTTCTGCTTCTGCTTTCGCTTTTGCTACAATACGAATTCGTTGTGCTTCTGCTTCAAATTCAGCTACAGTTTTTTCTCTGTCGGCAGCATTAATTCGATTCATTGCATTTTTCACTTGAATATCAGGATCAATATCAGTAACTAAAGTATTTATGATATTGTATCCATAAGTAGTCATTGCCTCGTTTAACTCTCTTTTAACAGCAATAGCAATGTCATCTTTTCTTTCAAATACATCATCTAATATCAATTTTGGAACTTCGGCACGAACTACGTCAAAAACATACGATGTGATTTGGTCGTGAGGATATTCTAATTTGTAAAAAGCATCGTAAACCGTGTCTTTTACGACCATAAATTGCACCGAAACTTTTAGTTTCACAAACACGTTGTCTTTAGTTTTGGTTTCAATGATAACGTCTAATTGTTGAATTTTTAAATTCACGCGACCAGCAATTCGATCGATCAACGGAATTTTAAGTTGTAATCCTGATTGTCTGATACTTAAAAACTTTCCGAAACGTTCTACAATAATTGCAGTTTGTTGTTTTACGGTAAAAAAAGAAGAAAAGAAAAGAATAAATCCGATGACGAGCAAAGCAATAATAATTGGGTTCATATAGAATATTTAATTGGTTAATGTGGTTATTATACGATAAAAAGGTATGTTTGTTACAAATTTAAAATTTAATAATGAAGAATTTTTTTTTAGCTGCTTGGCTAATCCTTTTTTCACATGCTGCTTTTTCTCAATATGAAGAAAGAGACGGAAATCGAATCGGAATTACAGTCGGTGTTTCACAAGCAACTTTATCCACATCTAACTTTAAAACGAATCCAGGAATCGGTTGGAATTGTGGTTTATCCGTAAGAGGAAATTACTACAACAACTGGAGTATGATATACGGAATGCAATTTTTTCAAAATAACATTGAAGTCGAAACGCTCACTACAACAAATCAAAAAGCAAATACAAAATACAGTTTGTCTGGCGCACAAATTCGATTGTTATTGAGTTATAATGTGGTTAAAAACCATGTTTCTATAGATTTTGGTCCAGTGTTACAAATCAATGGAAAACTTAAGGTAGATTCTAAAGAAGAAAATAACACCATTTCTGGAACGACATTAAAAGCCAATCAAATTTTGGATGTGAATACGATTAACGGAAATGCGTATGTTGGGATATCAGCTGGAAACCGCCGTATTCGTGCCATCGTATTTTACCAATACGGTTTTACTAATATTTTAAATAGTTTGAACAGTCAAGAAGGAATAGGGAAATATGATTTTAAAGGAAATCTCAGTTCGATAAGCGGACAGGTTTTGTTTAATTTGTAAAAAAAATAGTCACTGATTCACTGATTATTTTTAAAATCTTTTTTAAAATCTGTGAATCAGTGGCTAAATTGTCAGAGCTAATTATAAACTTGCAATCGCTTTTTCCAAACGAGTAATAGTTTCCTCTTTTCCTATCAATTCTACTATATCAAATAAATGCGCTCCTTTCAAAGCACCAACCAAACTCAATCGAAAAGGTTGCATTATTTTTCCCATTCCAATTTCGTTTTGTGTCATCCAATCTTTGACAATCGTTTCGATGTTTATTGAAGTAAAATCATCAATAGAATTTAAAAGGACAATTAATTGTTTTACTAAATCACCAGTAGCAGAATTCCAATTTTTTACTGCTTTTTCATCGTACGATGTAGGCGCAACAAAAAAGTAATCACTCATATCCCA
>JAYVFV010000044.1:0-2155 GCA_043772885.1 Flavobacteriales bacterium | reverse complement strand
TAAACCACTTTCTTTCGTGCCAATGTCTACAAAACAACCAAAGGCAGTAATGTTATTTACAATACCTGGCAAAATCATTCCAGTTCGAACGTCTTTTATAGTTTTTACTTTGGGATCAAATTCAAAAACTTTAGCAGATTTTCTTGGATCTAATCCAGGTTTTTCTAGTTCTTTAATAATATCTTTTATGGTCAATAAACCAATGTCTGATGTAATATAGTTTTCGGGTTTTATAAGAGCTATTTGTTCCTTATTGGCAATTATATCATTAATAGATAATTTCAAATCTTTCGCCATTTTTTCTACAATCGAATAGGCTTCTGGATGAACCGCAGAATTGTCCAACGGATTTTTTCCGTCTTTTATTCGAATAAAAGCGACACCTTGCTGATAAGCCTTATCACCCAAACGAGGCACTTTTTTAAGTTGTTTTCTATCTTCAAATGCTCCATTTTCGCTGCGATATTGCACTATTTTTTCTGCTAGCTTCTCTCCTATTCCACTCACATAACTCAACAAATGTTTACTTGCCGTATTAATATTTATTCCAACCGAATTCACACAACGAATTACGGTTGCATCGAGTTCATCTTTCAATTTATTTTGATCAACATCGTGCTGATACTGCCCTACTCCTATTGCTTTTGGATCAATTTTAACGAGTTCTGCCAAAGGATCAGACAATCGTCTTCCGATAGAAACCGAGCCTCTCACGGTAACATCATAATTCGGAAATTCGTCTCGAGCAATTTTACTTGCCGAATAAACCGATGCGCCAGCTTCAGAAACCACAAAAACCTGAACCAATTTATCAAATACAATTTTCTTTATAAAAAATTCGGTTTCACGGCTTGCGGTTCCGTTTCCAATTGAAATAGCTTCAATATTATAGGCATTGACCATAGATTTTATCTTTTTTATCGCCATGGGAGTTTCATTTTGTGGCGCGTGCGGATAGATAGTTTCGTTGTACAACAAATCGCCTTTTTCGTCTAAACAAACAATTTTGCAACCACTACGAAAACCAGGGTCAATTGCTAAAATTCGTTTTTCGCCCAGCGGCGGCGCTAATAAAAGTTGAGATAAATTAGAAGCAAATACATCAATCGCTGTTTTATCGGCTTTCGACTTTGATTCTTGTAAAACTTCGTTTGATATAGCTGGATTTAATAATCTTTTATAAGAATCTTCGATTGCTAATTGCACATGCGAAATCGATGGCGAATCGCTGTTTGTAATGATTAAATTATCAATCAAATTATAAGTTTCATCAATATCAGTTTCGATTTTTAGTTTCACAAAACCTTCGTTTTCGGCTCGTAACATTGCCAATAAACGATGTGATGGTGTTTTGAATAAATTTTCGGAACAATCAAAATATTGAGAAAATTTTTGTGCGCCTTCTTCTTCGGCTTTTTTCTTGACGACCTTAGTTTCTATCGTTGCTTTTCGTTGGTACAATCTTCGCAAACTTTGTCGAACAGATATGTTTTCATTAATCCATTCGGCAACAATATCTCTTGCTCCTTGCAAAGCAGCGTCTTCATTGATTAGATTTTCGTTTTTATATTTAGATGATAAAAACTCAACATCATCATTTTTTTGAGATAAAATAATTTTTGCTAGCGGTTCCAAGCCATTTTCTCTTGCAATATCTGCACGTGTTTTTTTCTTTTTTTTATATGGCAAATACAAATCTTCTAATTCTTGCAAATCAAATGATTTCTCGATTTTAGATTTTAATTCTGGCAACAATTGTCCTTGTTCGTTAATTGTTTTTAAAATTGATTCTTTGCGTTTTACAATTTCGTTATATTGTTTCGAAAATTTAGCAATATTTTCAACTTGAACCTCATCAAGATTGCCTGTTTGATCTTTTCGATATCGAGAAATAAACGGAATAGTGCAATCTTCGTTGAGCAATTTTAGGGTTTCTTCTATGTTTCTGGGCGTCGTGTTGACTTGTTTTGCTATAAATTGTATTTGAGTCATTGTTTTATCATTAAAAAAAACGAAGAAATCTTCATTATCCTTATTATTAATTTTAGAGCAAAGATGCAAAGATTCTACATTATAAAATCCAAATAATTCTTTTTGTTAACAACCTCAAAACTGGCTTCTGGATAGGCTTTTGCGAAAACTGTCGGAATTTTTG
>JAYVFV010000043.1:0-2156 GCA_043772885.1 Flavobacteriales bacterium | reverse complement strand
ATGATTTTACGGTGTAATCACCATTAATTCCGACTTTTAACGACGTCAATCCAACATCATAACTGTACGTAGTTGCTTTTGCTAAAAATCCTTTATCGATAAGGTTTTGAATGGTGTCGCCAACAATTAATTCACTGTAATTTTCATACATCGGTAACTTAATATTCGAACTCAAAGGTGTTGCCGTAACTCCCAAAATAAAAGCATTTTTAAAAGCTCCTAATAATTTTCGAAACGAATTATAATGTGCTTCATCAATAATCACTAAACCTACGTTTTCGATTTGAAGTTTTTCATCATTCAAACGGTTTTTCAAAGTTTCTACCATAGCCACAAAACAACTATAATCATGTTGGTCGGGCAATTCTTTTATGGTGCTATTGATTATTTTGTTTTTGACATCAAACCCTTTAAGCATTTTAGAAGTTTGCTTACACAATTCGATTCGATGCGTTAAAACCACTACTTTTTTATCGTGTTGTTCTAAATAACGTCTGGTGATTTCTGAAAAAATAACTGTTTTTCCGCCGCCAGTTGGCAATTGATACAATAAATGGTAATTGATGGGTGCATTATCCAATCGCTCAAAAATTCGATCTATATCACCAATTTGGTAACTATAGAGTTCCTTTTTTTCTTCAATTTCTATTAATGAATCTTTGTGGGACATAGCTATTTTTACAATTTTGCAAAAATACACCTAAAAAAGAGTTTGACAACTATTATTTTTTAAATAAATGAAATTTAATAATCAAATCGTTCTATAATGGCGTTAAATTCATATTGATTGCTCCATTTTTGCTTTTCAGTTTCTTGTTGGATGGCCACTACTCTACTTTTGAATTCATATAAGATTCCATTTTCGATTAAAAAACTACTGGCTTGCTGAAACGAATTGAGCATGCTTTTATAAAAAGCTTCTTGTTTGATTTCTTTTTTTGCCGAAAGTGATTGCGCAATTTCTATGGTATACAACATAACATCGGCAATGATAAACGCATCCACGCCAAGTGAAATAAAATGTTTGATGAATTTTTGCGCGATAGAACGGCGCATTTTTGGTCGTTTGCCACGAATTGGAAAATACTCGTTCGAAATTTTGAGTTTGGCTTCTTTAACCAAATTATTTTCATTTGGATTAAATACAAAATCGTAATACACTTTTACATCTTTGAATTTGTCATACAACTCGATGACTTGTTCTTCAAGTTGCGTTTTATCTAATTCCGATAGGTATTTTTTTAAATCGCGTTTGCTCATTATAATGATAAAAGTTACAAAAGTAACCACTTTGTAGGTTTAAAATAAATGTTATTGTTTAATTTTGCAGCACTAATAACTATTTTATGTTGAAATTTTTTAAGATACTCGCTTTAATCGAAGGTATATCTGCCTTACTTCTGTTTTTTTTTGCTATGCCGATGAAATATATTTTTGACAATCCAATTTATGTAAAACATATTGGGATGGCGCATGGCGTTTTATTTACGCTATATATCATCATTGCAACGATATTGAAATTTAAAGAAAAATGGGCGTTTCGAAAATATATCGAAATTTGTTTAGCATCAATTCCTCCTTTTGGTACTTTTTACATGGAAAGAAAATATTTAAAAAATGTATAATCTAATTGAGCAACTATTCTGTTGGTGTTATCCGTTACTTCGCGATTGGGGATTTAATACTACCATTGCGTTGTACTTAAGCTTGCTGCTGAATTTAATTTTGTTATCTATAGCAGCCTACACCATCTACTTTGTATTTAGAATTGTATTAATTACCATTTTGACAATTATAGCTAAACGAACGAAAACAAAATTCGATGATTTACTTGTCGATAACAAAACCGCAAAATACATCGCGTATTTAATTCCGTTTCTGTTCATCTACAAATCGGTTCCAATAATTTTAAAAGACTTTATAAAATGGGAAGCTATTTTTGCTAAACTTGTTGAAATATATATCGTCGTTTTATCGTTATGGATTATTAGAAGTATTCTAAAATCGATTCGTGATTACCTGAAACAACAACAAAAATACAGCGACAAGCCCATTGATAGTTATGTACAGGTAATCATGATTGTGCTGTGGTTATTCGGAATTGCAGTTATTATTTATGAAATTTTTGATGTTGGAAGAACTACAATTTTAGGAAC
>JAYVFV010000042.1:0-19125 GCA_043772885.1 Flavobacteriales bacterium | reverse complement strand
AACCAACGAATCAATTACAATGAAAACTAGTCAAGTATATGATTTAAATGGAAAATTAGTTATACAATCTGAATTGAATAATAATGCTTCAATAAATGTTGAATCATTAACAACAGGAACTTATATTCTTTTGTTAACTGATGAAAACGGAAAAGGATATTCTCAAAAATTCTTGAAAGAATAGTAAAAATATTACTTTTATTAAAGTCCTAAAGTCAATTGACTTTGGGACTTTTTTTGTTATTTTATAACCTTTTTAACAACTGTTAGTGCAATAATATTGAGGTGTTTAAGTATTTTTTATTACATTTGATGTTAATTATAAATAAAACTAAAAAACTATGAAAAAAATTACTTTATTATTTATGCTATGTTTTGCCATTCAATATAGCAATGGTCAAGATTCATGCACATCTCCCGTAGTTATTTCAACTGCAGGTTTATATGTAGTGGGACCAATCAATGGTGCTGTTCCGACATTAGTTTGTGCTGACAATGGAGCAGTTACTAATGCCTCACCAGCAGGTGAATGGTATTCGTATACGCCATTACAAAATTATACCGTTACAATTACCACTAGTATTGCTCAAAATAATCCTTTAGTAGACACTCGTTTTCACGTTTATACAGGAACTTGTGGATCATTGGTTTGTTTTGCTGGCGATGATGACTCTGGTTCAAGTTACTCTTCGGCTGCTACATTTAATGTTACAGCTGGAACAAATTATCGCATAGCATTTGATAACAGATGGTCTTCAAATGGATTTACATTTCAATTAACAGAAAGTCCAGTGGTAGCACCAGCAGTTGGCGCTGTTACATTTTCTTCTCAAACTGTTAATACCATTACGACAGGTGGTGGAAATTATAACATTTGTGCCGTTGATATGAATGGTGATTATAGAGATGATTTAGTAAATGTTTCTTCTACAAACATAAAAGTACATTATCAAAATACCAATGGTACTTTTACTGTTACAGATATGCCTACAACTGCAGCAACTTTCCTTCCTTCATGGAGTATGGCTGCTGGAGATTACAACAAAGATGGTTTTAACGATTTACTTTATGGAGCTGGAAGTGGCCTAACATTTATGAGATCTAATAATACAGGAACAGCTTTTACACAAGACACACCAGGGCAATACATATTTTGCCAAAGAACAAACTTTGTTGACATTAATAACGACGGTCATTTAGATGCTTTTTCTTGTCATGATGTCGATCCAAATGTATATTATATCAATAATGGTTCAGGTCTTATGACGTATTACCAATCGGGTGTAACAGCAGGTGCATATAACTTAGGTATTATTCCAAACGGTGGAAATTACTCAACATTATGGACCGATTTTGATAATGATGGTGATGTGGATGTATTTATCTCAAAATGTTCTGGACCTCCATGTGAAATGTGGAGAAATAACAAAAAACAAGGTATCGATTCCTATACTGATATTTCTGCAGAAGCTCAAATTAACATTACTCCTATTCAATCTTGGTCTTCTTCAATTGCCGATTTTGATAATGATGGCGATATGGATATCATGATTGGAGCTAGTAGCGGAACACACAGACTATTCAGAAATAACCTTGATACAACCAATACAATTGAAGAAGCTTTTTCAAATATCACTGCGGGTTCAGGTTTAGAAATAGGTACATCTACAAGTATTGAACACATTGCTTATGATTTTAATAATGATGGCTATGTAGATATTATGGGTGGTGGAAATAAAATTCTATTCAACCAAGGAAATATGATTTTCGTTGCAACAAATTATACCGGTTTAGGTATTGGCGCAGTTGGCGATTTTAATAACGATGGATTTCTAGACGTACAAAATGGAGCTACTTTAAAAATAAATAGTGGAAACACTAATAAATGGATAAAAGTAAACCTAAGAGGAATTCAAAGTAACAGTAACGGAATTGGTGCTAGAGTTGAAATTTACGGTGCTTGGGGAAAACAAATTAGAGATATTCGTAGTGGAGAAGGATTTAGATATATGAATTCTTTGAACGCTCATTTCGGAATCGGTCAAGCAACTGCAATAACGCAAGTAATAATTAGATGGCCTTCAGGAATTGTTGATATTATCAACAATCCAGCGGTAAATCAATCATTATTAGTTGTTGAAGGTTCTACTTTAGGATTGGATAGCTTTACTTCTTCTGAATTTAGCTTGTATCCAAATCCAGCACAACACGTTTTAAATATAAAAACCAATGATAATCTTGTGATGAAGTTGGCGCAAGTATATGATTTAAATGGAAAGTTAATTATGGAATCTGATTTAACTACTCCATCAATTGATGTAGAATCACTAACAACTGGAACGTACATCTTATTATTAAGAGATACTAACGGTAAAGATTATTCTCAAAAATTCTTGAAAGAATAACAACTATAGAAATAAAAAAAGTCCCTTATGAAAAATTCATAAGGGACTTTTTTTTAGTTATTTTTTTTAGAAAACACGTAATAAATTAAATCCAAAAAAGATATCGCCGCTTTCCCATAATCCTGGTGTATTCCCTAAGAATCCAGCTTCATGAATACCTTGTGAGTTACTGATGTGCATTTGAAAAACATGCCCGCCAGTTTCTAAATCAAATCCTATAGAAAGCGGATCGTGAAATGGCGACGAATCAGCTCTGTTTAAATGCGTTGCGTAATCTACATTTAACGACCATCTTTTAGCAAATTTAAACCTTCCTCCCATTCCAATTAAAAACTGACTGTTATCTTGATTGTCATCGATCACAAAATTTTCATGTAAATACGTTGGTGCCAATTGCAGCGACAATCTATCATTAAACTTTCTGGATACTAATAATTGATTGACATAAATAATTCGATCTTCAAATTTCATTTTTGGATAATTGTTTTCCTTTAAAGTATTATTAAAAGCAATACTGCTAAAACCAGCAATGGCAACCGGAAATCCATTTTCAATTTGAGAGTGCAACAAGTATTTTCCAGAAAGATCATACGCTTGTTCGCTTCTAGCTACATTAATAGTCAACCAATCAGTCAATCCGTATGTAAATTTTATTTGGGTAACGGCATTGTCCAATCCGAAAAAACCTTCAATACCATCTTCAACCGAACCAAATCGATGCGCAATAATCAAATATAAATCTCCTTTTGCAGCCAATTTAGTAGATTCTATATTGACAATTTTTAATCCTTTAAAAGCCAATTCGACCTTCTGTTTTGTAACAGTACTATCGATATCTTTCAATAAATCATCTTGTGAGAAAGACAAAAATGGAAGTAATAAAATTAAGAATACTAGCTTTTTCATATTTTTTTGATTGGTTATTAATTTTTCTTAAATAGTTTTATTTAACAACTACGGTTTGATCCATTTTAAATTCTTCAACTAAATCATCGTAATCCAAAAACCTTCCTTTAATTTTAATTTGTTTCCCTATCGATAAATCTTTTGGCACTACTTCTAAAAAAGTAGCAAACAACTTTTCATCAATAACTATAGCTTTATTTTCTGTATCAATACTAGTTAATTTTCCAGTAATTTGTATAGTCTTGTCCTTATATTTATTGTATGTCAAACTATCGCTACCTTTCAAACTTGAAACTTTGATTGAAAAATCGGCGGTTTCAGTAGCAATATCCCGATGGTCTTTATAGATATAAAAATACAACGAAACAGCTGCGACAGCAATAAAAAAAAGTAAGTAAGATAGTTTCTTTTTCAAAATAATACTTTATAAGTTAAATAAAATACGTTATTTAAAACAAATTGGTTCTAATACAAAATAAAAAACTAATTTAGTTTAAAATAACAAACTAACAAAACTAAACCATTTCTTTTAGCGTAAATAAAAATCGAAACCAAAAGTTAAGTACACATTTGGTAAACATCTAAAATAATTACCACAACACGTAAATAATATATCGATATATAAAAATATTATTATTAATTTTGAATAAAAGAAGAATACTATGAACTATAAATTACCCATTATTTCTCTTTTGTTGTTGGTGTTTTTACCAGGTTGTTCCGAAAATTCTACAGATGATTTAATCGAAATAAACACAGCATCTGTAAAATACAGCACACAAGTGAAAAATATTATCGACATCAATTGTCTTTTTTGTCATCAAAATCCACCTATAAACGGAGCACCAATGCGACTAACATCATACGAAGATGTGAAAAATGCCGTTTTAACTCGAGGATTAATAGATAGAATATCAAGACCTCAAGGTGCACCTGGAATGATGCCAAACGGTGGAACTCGACTTCCTCAAGCATTAATTAACCAAATTATCACATGGCAAAATGAAGGTTTTGCCGAATAATTATAATTTAAAAACATGAAATCGAAGATTCACGACACGAGTTACAGCGAACTAGTGAAACAATTCCAAAAAAAAACAATATAAAACCATGAGTAAAAATATTCCACTATTATTCGCTTTCTTACTTACCACAATTTCTTTTGCTCAAGATAGAGTCATTACCAAAAACGGAAAAGTAACATTCGAAGCATCGGTTCCTGCTTTCGAAGAAGTAAAAGCAAAAAATGAAGGTGTAACGTGTATCATCAATACAAAAACCGGAGAAATCGCCTCGCTAATTCTAGTCAAAGGTTTTCGATTTAAAACCGCTCTCATGGAAGAACACTTCAATGAAAACTACATCGAAAGCAGTAAATATCCTAAATCAACTTTTAAAGGTAAAATAGAAAACTTCGACCTATCAAAATTAACTGCCAACGGAAAAGATTTTACCATCAAAGGCAAACTCGAACTCCACGGAAAATCAAAAGACATTTCTATTACTGCAAACATCAAAAAAACCGCTGACGGCGTAAATGTAACTTCCGATTTTTTTGTAAATACCGATGATTTTGATATCGATATTCCGAGTGTCGTAAGTAAAAAAGTATCCAAAAAAGTAGCTGTAAAACTCGATTTTACGATGAAATAAATTACTCTAAAAAAATCCGCTAACGAAAGCGGATTTTTTTATATACTTATTTTTTCAAACGTATTTAATTTGTCAATATGCAAAATAGTTCTGCTATCGTCATAACTCCATAAATACATCAAAACAAACTTAGTTTCATAAACTTCCCTCCTAAATTATACGTTTAAAAAACATCTTAATTTAAATGTTATTTAGAAGCTAATCCAGCTGTACGCTTCACTTTTTATCAAAAAAAGTTCCGCTTCCATCTGGGCTAGAAAGCAACTTTTACAAAAAAGAAAAATAATTAAAAAACAGGTGTTTTTACTCTTTTTTTTAATCGGCATTAACTGTACGTTTGATGAAACTTTTATATAAATAATTACTATGGACATCACTATCATGCAAGAAGAGCTAAGTATCATTCATTCTGAATGGAATGAATTAGGGAATTATTTTGACAAAACCGAAGAAAAAATTCTCGACAATTTAAGAAATGATAAAAAAGAATGGGCAAAAAAACATTTTGAAAACCTTAAAGAGATCGAAAATAAAATGCGACCAATTCGAAACAATCTCATCAATGTTTATGAAAATTTAGCGCAATTCTCTTTAGAAAAAGGAAAACACTACGAAGAAAGTAAATTCAAAGAAAAAGCCGAAGAATTTTATAAAAACAGGTACACCCGAAATGAAAGAAGCCTTAAGTTAATTGGTATTTTAAATCGAAATGGGATAACGGTGTAAAATCACCGATTCATATTAAAACTAATTCAATCTCCATCGTTCATAATCAAAATACGGCGAATGACGTATTTACTTTATAAGCTTTGAAAAGCTATCCAAAACGTAGATAAAGGTATTTATCTCATTAAAATGGAAAATGAAAATGCCATTTTTACTAAAAAAATAATGGTGAATTAGCTTACGGATTTTATAATTTAAATTGTGGAATGTGAAATTGGTTAAGCAAAAAAATCCCTTCTTAATGAAGGGATTATTTATCTATTTACTCAAATACATTTTGCGTCTGGAGTACAATTCATAAAACTGGTCGTCTTTTAAATCGTCTATAAACAATATACTTTCTCCTGTCGATTTCATTTCTGGTCCGAGTGCTTTGTTCACATTCTGGAACTTACTAAACGAAAACACCGGTTGCTTAATCGCATATCCTTTCAACTGCGGATTGAACGTAAAATCAGTAACTTTATTGACACCCAACATCACTTTAGTTGCATAATTTACATACGGTTCGCCATACGCTTTTGCAATAAACGGAACCGTTCTCGATGCTCTCGGATTGGCTTCAATAATATAAACAATATCATCTTTTATCGCAAACTGAATGTTAATTAAACCCACTGTTCGCAATGCCAAGGCAATTTTCTTCGTGTGATCTTTGATTTGTTGCATCACAAATTCACCTAAATTAAATGGGGGCAATGTTGCATTCGAATCTCCTGAGTGAATTCCGCAAGGTTCAATGTGCTCCATAATTCCGATGATGTACACATTTTCACCATCACAAATCGCATCGGCTTCTGCTTCAATCGCACCATCTAAATAATGATCTAATAGTAATTTATTTCCTGGAATCGATTTCAACAAATCAATAACGTGTTCTTCCAGTTCTTGTTTGTTGATGACAATTTTCATTCCTTGTCCTCCCAACACATACGATGGACGAACTAATAATGGAAAATCTAATACATCGGCTAAAGCACTTGCCTGATCCGCATTTTCAGCGATTCCAAATTGTGGAAATGGAATTTTTAATTCGGTTAATAATTCCGAAAAACGACCTCTGTCTTCCGCTAAATCCAATGCGTCAAATGAAGTTCCTAGAATTTTAATTCCGTATTTCGATAATTTTTCCGCTAGTTTTAAAGCAGTTTGCCCTCCCAATTGTACAATAACACCTTCTGGTTTTTCATGACGGATGATGTCGTAAATGTGCTCCCAAAAAACGGGTTCGAAATACAATTTATCGGCGGTATCAAAATCGGTCGAAACCGTTTCTGGATTGCAATTGATCATGATGGTTTCGTAACCAGATTCTTTGGCGGCTAACACACCGTGAACACAGGAATAGTCAAATTCGATTCCTTGTCCAATTCGATTCGGACCAGAACCCAAAACGACCACTTTTTTCTTATCGGTCACAATGCTTTCATTGTGAACAAATCGATTGCCATCGGCAGTTTGTATTTCGGCTTCAAAAGTCGAATAATAATAAGGTGTTAACGCTTTAAATTCGGCGGCACACGTATCAACCAATTTGTACACACGCTTGATGTTCATTTCCTCACGAAGCTTGTACACCTGACTTTCCAAACAACCCAACATGTGCGCAATTTGACGGTCGCCATACCCTTTTTGCTTCGCTTCTAACACCAATTCTTTTGGTAACGTATCTATTTTATATTGCGATATTTCTCTTTCTAAGAAATACAATTCTTCATATTGTTTTAAAAACCACATGTCAATTTTTGTGATTTCGTGTATTCTGGAAAGCGGAATTCCCATTACAATAGCATCGTAAATCACAAACACCCGATCCCAACTCGCAAAGATTAATTTCTCAATAATCTGATCGTAGTTTTTATATCCTTTTCCATCTGCTCCTAGTCCGTTGCGTTTTATTTCTAACGACTGTGTCGCTTTGTGTAACGCTTCTTGAAACGAACGCCCAATTCCCATAACTTCGCCAACTGATTTCATTTGAATACCTAATGTACGATCTGCGCCTTCAAATTTATCAAAGTTCCAACGTGGAATTTTAACGATAACATAATCTAAAGTAGGTTCAAATAAAGCTGACGTTAATTTTGTAATTTGGTTTGGCAATTCATCCAAATGATATCCTAATGCCAGTTTAGAAGCTACTTTTGCAATTGGATAACCTGTTGCTTTGGACGCTAATGCCGAAGAACGAGAAACTCTTGGATTGATTTCAATCGCAACGATGTCTTCTTTTTCATCGGGTGAAACGGCGAATTGCACGTTACAACCTCCAGCAAAATTTCCGATAGAACGCATCATTAAAATGGCATAATCTCGCATTCTTTGAAAAGTGGTATCCGATAACGTCATCGCTGGCGCAACCGTAATCGAATCACCAGTGTGAATTCCCATTGGATCCATATTTTCGATAGAACAGATGATTACTACGTTGTCGTTTTTATCTCGCAACAATTCTAGTTCATATTCTTTCCAACCAATTAATGCCTTGTCAATTAAGACTTCGTGAATGGGTGACATTTCTAATCCGTAGGTTAGTTTTTCGTCAAATTCTTCTTTAGTATGTACAAAAGCGGCGCCAGTTCCACCCAAAGTAAATGAGGGACGAATCACTAATGGAAAACCAAATTCTTGTGCAATTTCTTTTCCTTTTAAGAAGGATGTTGCGATTTTGGCTGGTGCAGTTGGCACTCCTATTCTTGCTAGCAATTGTTTGAATTGCTCTCTGTCTTCGGTAATGTTGATGGCGTTGACATCGACACCAATTAACCGCACATTAAAATCTTTCCAGATTCCTTTTTCATCAGCTTCTAAACATAAATTTAAAGCCGTTTGTCCGCCCATTGTTGGAAGTACAGCGTCAATTTGTGGATTTTCTTTTAAAATTTGGATGATTGATTTTGTGGTAAGCGGCAACAAATAAATATGATCGGCCATTGAAGGATCGGTCATTATTGTTGCGGGATTGGAGTTGATTAAGATAACTTCAATTCCTTCTTCGCGGATGGAACGCGCCGATTGGGAACCTGCATAATCAAATTCGCACGCTTGTCCGATGACGATAGGACCTGAACCTATTATTAAAACCGATTTTATGGAATTGTCTTTTGGCATTTTTTTAGACTTCTTAGATTGTTAGACAGTTAGACTTCTTAGATTTATGAATTTTGTGTTGTTGTGTTATGTTGTTTTTGATTGTGAAGCCCTAGCCCTGATGGTAGTGGAAATCCTTTTTAATTTTTCTTTAAAATTAAAAAGATTGCAGCGAACAGCAGGAAATAGCTTCTAAAACTTATTATTATTTATAAACAGATTGCTTCGTTTCTCGCAATGACCTAAAAAAAGCCGCTACTAATAAAAGTAACGGCTTGATATGATTGAATGCAATCATTATTTTTTGTGTCTTGGTTCGCAAGAAACTGTCAATTTATGTCTTCCTTTAGCACGACGACGCGCAAGGACTTTTCTTCCATTTGCAGAAGCCATTCTGTCCATAAATCCGTGTTTATTTCTTCTTTTTCTTTTCGATGGTTGAAACGTTCTTTTGCTCATTACTTGGTATCTTTAAAATCGTGTATTAATTTCTTTTAAATAGGTTCTCTTAAAACCGAGTGCAAATATACAAACCTTTTTATTTCTGACAAGTAGTTTTAGAAAAATATTTCAATTAAAATAAATCGGATTAAAATACCTAAAGTTCGGCTTAAAGTTTTTATTGGCTCAATCTATTTATTACCTTTGCGACCTTAAATACAGACTTATGTTTCACAGAAATATCAAACTTATTTTAATTGTTGTCATTTTTGGTACCGCCATATGGCAATTTACAGAAAGTAACATTGGAAATGGCATCTTTTTAATCTTGCTTTCGCTTGTTCCGTTGTTCTTATATTTTAAAAACGAGTACATTTTATTGGCTTTTTTAAAGTTGAGAAAGCAAGACTTTGCTGGCGCTAAGAGTTGGTTGGACAAAATTAAAAATCCGGAAACTGCTTTGGTTCGCAAGCAACAAGGATATTACAATTACTTGAATGGAATTATGCTTTCGCAAACGAATTTAATTCAGGCAGAAAAATATTTCAAAAAAGCGATTGAATTGGGATTGAATATGGACATGGATTTAGCCGTTGCCAAATTAAACTTAGCTGGTGTTGCGATGTCGAGAAGACGCAAATTGGAAGCTACTAACTTAATTGCCGAAGTGAAAAAGTTAGACAAACAAGGTATGTTGGCGGATCAGATTAAAATGATGAAAGAGCAGTTGAAGAAGATTTAATTTAGACTTCTTAGAATGTTAGGCTACTTGGATTTTCTTAAATAGAATAAAAAAAAACCATTTTCAATAAAATCGAAAGTGTGTTTTTTTATGCTTTATAAATCTAAAAGGTCTAAGTAGTCTAAGAAGTCTATATTAATATCCCGCTGTTGGAATTTCAATAACATATTTCTTTTTACTAGGATTCATCAATTTTCTATCGCGCATCCACGGATTGTGGAGTTTTAGAATTTTGTAATTGATTCCTTGGTTCTTAGCAAAAACTGCCAAATCAGTTATAGCAGAATCGACTTCTATTTTCTTTGTAGGTAGTAGTTCATATAAATCGGAAGCGTTGATTTCGAATCCGTATTTCTGTGGATTTTTCATAATTTCTTTCAATGCCAAAATTCTAAAAACGTAGCGAGACGTTTCATCAGTAAGCAATAAATCATAATAATCGGTTACTTTTTGTTCTTCTATCTTTTTGGTTACGCCGTTCATTCCGCCGTTATAAGACGCCGCAGCTAATGTCCACGATCCGAATTTTTCTTTAGCAACTAGTAAATATCTACAAGCTGCTTCGGTCGCTATTTCGAGATGGTAACGTTCATCGACTATATCATTGACTTCCATTCCTTTTTCTTTTGCTGTTTCGGGCATAAATTGCCAAATACCTTTTGCTCCTGAAGAAGAAACTGCAGTTGTAACCAGCGAACTTTCAATTACCGCTAAGTATTTAAAATCATCAGGAATACCATTTTTTGCTAAAATAGGTTCAATAATTGGAAAAGCGCGATTGGCTCTTTTTATAATTAAGATGGTAGAGGAATGTAAATTGGCGTTGACTAACAATTCTCTATCGAATCGTTCGCGCACATCATAAATGTTTAAAGGGGCACTCTCTCCAGCAAAATCAACCTTTGGAGGAAAATACATGGTGGTTCCTTCATGTGTTAATTGTTTTCTGTCGGAATCTGATGTTGCGTAAATCAAAATACTAGACATAAAAAGTACTAAAGCAATTGTTCCGATAATGTGTATCTTTTTCATAATATCAATATTTACTGCAAAATTACGAAAGACAAACGAATACTTATCTTTATTATGCTAAAATTAGCAATGGTAAATTTGCATTAAACCATTTGTAGTTATTTAAAATCATCAAATGTGTTCCGTCTTTTACGTTAATAAACTGTTGTATATTTTTGGCTGGAAAAACCTCATCGGCATCGCCATGAATATGAATCACATTGGCGTCTATTTCAATTCGATTCCAACAAATCATTTGTTCAATAGCCCAATCGAGATAAACTTTGTTGCGCAGGTGAAGGTATTTTTCATAGAGCTGCAAACGCTTTTTTAATTTATTCCCAAAAGCATAAGTGACTAATTTTTCAATATCTTTCAATAAACTTGTTGGAAGTAGTTTATACGCTTTGGTTGTTTTTGCAATTTTCATTCTTCGAGGCAATTCGGTATTTGATTTCACACTCGAAATAATAATTAGTTTCCTCAAAGTAAGAAATTGCGCCATTTCTTGTACAAGGATTCCTCCAAAAGAGACACCAATCAAAACAGCATTTTTGTGTTTAACCTTTTCAGCCATTCGTTTGGCGTAACTTTGTAGGGATTCTTTGGGTTCGGGCAACATCCATTCTAATAGAATTATTTCAAAAGTGTCGGCCGACAACTCAATTTTTTCAAAAATAGAAGAACTCGCCGCCATGCCTGGCATAAAGTAGACAGGTATAATACTCATATTTTAACGCAGTTAACTAGCATAGCCAATTTATTATTCTTAAATTTGCCTAAATTAATTAATTTATTCGACTTGATTATGGACACGGCAATAATTTTAGAAAAAATGGAAATTAAAGACAATACTTTCGCTAGACAGTTTGAGACTTTAATCGATGGGAAGTTGATATCTGTTGAATATTCATTTCAAGAAAAGAAAATATTTCTGACACGAATTAATGTATTTGATGGTTTTGCTGATGAAGTGTTTATTAATGATTTACTAAAAAACATAATGGAAATTGCTTACGAACGCAAACTAAAAGTAGTTCCAATTCTTCCTAAAATAGCACTTTTTTTTAGAAAAAATACGATGTATAGAGATTTATTACCTCCTGGAATTAAAATATAAATTAAAAAAATCCTGACATATCAGGATTTTTTTATACTTCTACATTTATAAATTCCATTCTCACACTTCCTTCTTCATCAATATGTGTCAATTGAATATCGTGTAAAGTATTTACCAATTCTGGATTCCATGGTGTTTTTACTTTGACGTAGTTTTCGGTAAATCCGTGAATGTATCCTTCTTTATTTTCGCTTTCAAAAAGTACGGTTCTATTGCTTCCAATCTGACTTTCATAAAAGGCACGCCGTTTTTTTACCGATAAGCCACGTAACATTTTACTTCTTTTGGAACGTACATTCATTAGAACGATTTCGTCCATTTGAGCCGCTTCGGTATTGTCTCTTTCCGAATAGGTAAAAACATGCAAATACGAAATATCCAAGTCGTTTAAGAAATGATAGGTTTCTAGGAAATGCTCATCGGTTTCACCAGGAAATCCAACAATAACATCAACACCTATACAAGCATGAGGCATCACTTCACGAATTTTGGAAACTCTTTCCGAATAGACTTCACGCAAATAACGACGCTTCATTTTCTTTAAAATTTTGTTACTTCCGCTTTGTAATGGAATATGAAAATGCGGCACGAAAGTTTTACTTTGAGATACAAATTCGATAGTTTCGTTTTTTAGCAAATTCGGTTCGATAGAAGAAATTCGCAAACGCTCAATTCCGTCTACTTCATCCAACGCTTTTACTAAATCTAAAAAAGTATGTTCGTGTTTTTTATTTCCGAATTCGCCCTTTCCGTAATCGCCGATGTTTACTCCTGTTAGAACGATTTCTTTAATTCCCTGTTGCGAAATTTCGAATGCATTTTTTAAGACATTTTCTAAAGCATCACTACGGGAAATTCCTCGCGCTAACGGAATCGTACAATACGTACATTTATAATCACAACCATCTTGTACTTTTAAAAACGCACGCGTTCTGTCGCCAATAGAATAACTTCCGACATAAAAATCGGCTTCTGCAATTTCACAGGAATGTACTTCTCCAAAATCATTTTTGGACAAGTCATTAATATAATCCGTGATTTTGAATTTTTCGGTAGCACCCAAAACCAAATCCACTCCGTCTACAGCGGCAAGTTCTTCTGGTTTTAATTGCGCGTAACATCCAACAGCGACAACGAAAGCTTTATCATTGAGCTTCATGGCTTTTTTTACAATGTGTTTGAATTGTTTGTCGGCGTTATCTGTAACCGAACAAGTATTGATGACATAAATGTCGGCGACTTCTTCAAAATCAACGCGATCAAAACCTTCATTAGAAAAGTTTCTTGCAATGGTTGATGTTTCTGAGAAATTGAGTTTGCATCCTAAAGTGTAGAAGGCAACTTTCTTTTTGTTTTCCATAAGTAAGCTCAATTAATGAAATCGTTGTCAAAAAATTGAGTGCGCAAATTTAGACACAAAAAATCAAAAATAAAACTTGATTTGATTATATTTGTGGATAGCTTATTAAAAATAAAACTATGCAGCCTTCTCAACTACAAAAAGATAAACTCAATTTAATTGAAAAAATTATTCAAACGAATGATCAAGAAGTTATTGATTACATCAGTAGTGTTTTCACTGATAAAATCAATGAATATGAGTTAACTGAAGAACAAAAAATAATATTAGAAGAAGCAACTGAAAAATATTACTCAGGAGAAGAACCTTCATTTTCTTGGGAAGAAATAAAAGCTAATGCCAGAAAAAGTTATAGTGAAAAGAAATCTTAAATTTACTCTTAGAGCAAATATTGACACCATCGTAGCTTATGAATTTTATCAATCTAAAAGAGAGAATCTTGGCGAATTATTTCTTGATGAATTAGAAAAATGTTATAAATCAATAGTCCTAAATTATTCAACATACAAATTAGTATATAAAATTTACAGACAAGAAGTAGTTCGAAAATTCCCATTTGTTGTTTTATTTAGTGTTGATGAAAAAGAAATCCTCATTACAGCTATATTCAATACCAGTCAAAATCCGAAAAAGAAATTCAAATAAAAACTACAACTAACATTCGCAATTGTGGTATTTTTTAAATTTAAATTAACCTGTTGTTGGGAACAATTATGCTTTTCGATACTTCTTCGTTTCTTCAAAAACGTGTTCTAAAATTTTCGTATCTTCATCTGTAAACTCGACTTGGCGGCGTGCCATAACTATTTTTGCGGTTTGGAAAGCTTTACTAGTTATGTAGGTTGTAAATCCCGATGCACCACCCCAAGAAAAACTCGGCACAAAATTCCGAGGAAAACCAGAGCCAAAAATATTAGCACTAACTCCTATCACTGTTCCGGTATTAAACATCGTATTGATACCGCATTTGCTATGATCGCCCATCATTAAACCACAGAATTGCAATCCGGTTCTGGCAAAACCTTCGGTTTCATAACTCCACAATCTTACCTCTTCGTAGTTGTTTTTTAGATTGGAATTGTTACTATCAGCACCAATATTACACCATTCACCGAGGACAGCATTTCCTAAAAATCCGTCATGACCTTTATTAGAATAGCCAAATAAAACAGAATTACTCACTTCACCACCTATCACCGAATATGGTCCAACAGTAGTTGCTCCATACACTTTGGAAGCCAGTTTCACTCTCCCCGATTCGCATAATGCAAAAGGACCACGAATAACAGAACCTTCCATGATTTCAGCATTTTTACCAATATAAATTGGGCCGGTTGACGCGTTTAAAGTAACGAATTCTAACTTTGCTCCTTCTTCTATAAATACGTTTTCGGGTGCAATGACATTCACACTTTTCGGAATTGGTTGCGATTTTCTATCTTCGGTTAACAATTCGAAATCTTCACGAATTGCCGCATCATTCTTAGCAAATATATCCCAAGTGTTTTCAACCGTAAGACAATCTTCATTAAACTCGATGATTTCATACGTATTAAAATCGACTTCTTCCTGAGTATCTTTGGTATAAAAAGCAATGACTTCATCTTCTTTAAAAATCGCCTGATTTTTCTCCAGACTTTTAACCATTTCCGAAAGGATATCATTGGGCAAAAAAGAAGCGTTAATCATGACATTGTTTTCCATTTCCACCATGGGAAACTTTTCAGACAAATACTCTTCAGTCAAAGTCGTGGTGGTGGAACCTAGATGTTTTTCCCATTTTTCACGAATGGTTAAAATTCCGATACGAATATCGGCAACGGGACGAGTAAAGGTAAAAGGCAAAAGCGCGTTGCGAACGGTTCCGTCAAAAAGTATGTAGTTCATTGAAAAAAGTTTAGGAGTTTAGGAGATTAGGAGATTAGGAGTTTAGTTTTACATTAACTTCTAAAACACTTCATCAAATGTACAAAGTTTTGGGACATAAAAAAACCTCTTCGCCGTGGCGAAAAGGTTTCTTTATATTTAGAACACTGTAATTCTTATTTACCGTGTTTAGCGTATTTTGTTTTGAATTTATCAATACGTCCTGCAGTATCGATTAGTTTCGATTTACCTGTGTAAAATGGGTGCGATGTTCTAGATATCTCCATTTTAAAAACTGGATATTCAACTCCTTCGTGAGTAATAGTTTCTTTAGTATCAACTGTTGATTTAGTAATAAAAACATCTTCGTTTGACATGTCTTTAAAAGCAACTAATCTGTAATTTTCTGGGTGAATTCCTTGTTTCATTGTAAATCTTTTTATTTGTTATGCTGTAGTTTTATTTTGAAGCTTTCGTACAAAAGGTATAAACTAGCTACAACTTTTAATTATCTATTTTTTAATTTAGCGTGTGCAAAAATACAACTATTTTTTAAAAATCAAACTAAACTATCACTTTTTTTATTTGATGCTATTTTACTGATGTAATAACGGAATTGTTATATTTGTGGATTAATTTTAAATCAAAAAAATATGAATGCAATTATTAAGAAAAATGGGGTTGCTTATGGTGTAATTTTAGGTTTCGTTTCTATTTTAATTACCACTATAGTCTATTCTGTAGATATTAATTTATTTCTATCTGGTTGGACTACATTTGTAAAAGTTACTGCATTTCTGACAATAATGATTTTATTGTTGTCTAAAACTAAAAAGGAATTAAACGGATTTTTTTCTTTTAAAGAAGCATTCACAACTTATTTTATCGCAGCTAGCATTAGTCTTTTATTGGCTACTTTATTTGAAATAATTTTATTCAATTTAATTGATCCGTCATTGAAAGACAGTATAAAAGAAATGTCTCTAAAATTTACAGTCAATTTGATGGAAAAAATTGGAGCCAAACAATCTGAAATAAACAAAGCTATTCAGAAAGTTCAAGAAACAGATCAATTTTCAATAGGTCAATTATTTCAAGGGTATTTTATCTATCTTGTAATGGCTTCAATTCCTGGTTTAATCCTTGCTGCTTTTTTTAAAACTAAAACCTCTTACAACGAATAGTGAATCTATCTATAATAATCCCTTTATTAAACGAACAAGAATCGCTACCAGAATTGCATTCTTGGATTGTCAAAGTCATGACAGTAAATAATTATTCGTATGAAGTTATCTTTATTGATGACGGAAGTACCGATGACTCCTGGCAAACTATTGAAAATCTTTCGAAAGAAAATTCCAATGTAAAAGGAATTCGATTTTTGAGAAATTACGGAAAATCTCAGGCATTACACGCTGGTTTTGCCAAAGCGCTAGGTGATGTGATTATTACTATGGATGCCGATTTGCAAGACAGTCCAGATGAAATTCCAGGATTGTACCAAATGATTACAGAAAACAACTTCGACTTGGTTTCGGGTTGGAAAAAGAAACGCTACGACTCCGTTGTTAGTAAAAATCTACCTTCTAAATTGTTCAATTGGGCAGCAAGAATAACTTCTGGCGTACAACTGAATGATTTCAATTGCGGATTAAAAGCGTACAAAAATACTGTCATTAAAAATATCGAAGTTTCTGGAGAAATGCATCGTTACATTCCGGTTCTAGCTAAAAATGCTGGCTTTGCAAAGATTGGCGAAAAAGTAGTCATTCATCAAGCACGAAAATATGGCGATTCTAAATTTGGGATGAGCCGGTTTATTAATGGTTTTTTAGATTTGATTACCATTTGGTTTTTATCGCGTTATGGAAAAAGACCAATGCACCTTTTTGGAGCTTTTGGTGTTTTAATGTTTATTTTGGGATTAATATCAACCGGATTTATAATTGTATTTAAACTAATTAAATTATACAATGGATATGAAACGATATTAGTAACCAACAACCCTTTGTTTTATATTGCCTTAACTGCTATGATAATTGGAACGCAATTATTTTTAGCAGGATTTTTAGGTGAAATTATTCTCCGAACCAAAAACAACGAAGAACGTTATAAAATAGCAAATGAAGTAAATGTAAAATAGCATACAGAATACCCAACAAAGCCTATAATTTAGTACACGCCAAAATGAACAAATTAGAAATTATCACTAATAAAATTCATTTTATTAGAAATCAAAAAGTAATGCTCGACCTTGATTTAGCAGCACTTTACAACGTTGAGAACAAAAGACTTAAAGAAGCGGTTTGAAGAAATAGTAATCGTTTTCCGGAAGACTTTATGTTTGAACTTACTGAAATTGAATTCAATAGTTTGAGGACGCATTTTGCGTCCTCAAACCGTGGGGGAATTAGATACATGCCTTTTGCATTTACAGAACAAGGAATTGCAATGCTGTCAAGTGTTTTAAACAGCGAGAAAGCTATTGAAGTTAATATTTGAATCATTAGAGCATTTGTCACTATACGACAATTTTCTTTATCTTACGCTGAACTTAAAAGTAGAATTGAAGAAATTGAAAATCAATTTCCAGATATTTACAAAGCATTAAATTACTTGGTTGACAAAGATAAAAATCAAAGAATAGAAACTGACAGATCAAAAATTGGTTACAAAAAATAAGATATGCACATCGAACAACAAATTTTAGATAAAGTAAACGAATGGCTTACGCCAACATTTGACGAGCAAACTCAAAATGCAATCAAAGAAATGATGACTTCCTCTCCTAAAGAATTGGAAGAAAGTTTTTATAAAAATCTTGAATTCGGAACTGGTGGAATGCGAGGCATCATGGGTGTTGGAACGAACAGAATCAATAAATACACATTAGGAAAAAACACGCAAGGTTTGTCGGATTATATGAAAAAATCATTTCCGAATGAGCAATTAAAAGCTGTTATTGCCTACGATTGCCGCCATAATAGTAATACGCTAGCAAAAGTAGTTGCTGATGTGTTTTCGGCAAATGGCATTCAAGTCTACCTTTTCTCCGATATGCGACCAACTCCCGAATTGTCTTTTGCATTAAAACACTTGAATTGTCACACCGGAATCGTTTTAACAGCTTCTCACAATCCACCAGAATACAACGGATACAAAGTGTACTGGAAAGATGGTGGACAATTGGTTCCACCACAAGATAAAGAAATAATTAACGTAATTGACGCTTTAAATTACAACCAAATAAAATTTGATACCAATGAAAATTTGATTGAATATATTGACGCAACTATTGATGAAGCATTTGTAAAATCAACAGTTGACAATGCAAGTTTCAACACGCCAACGGTTGCAAAAGAAAATTTAAAAATTGTCTATACTTCACTTCACGGGACTTCTATAAAATCAATTCCGATTGTTTTAGCAAAAGCAGGTTATACCGATGTCAATATTGTTACTGAGCAAGCCGTGCCAAACGGAGATTTTCCAACAGTGAAATCGCCAAATCCAGAAGAACCAGAAGCATTAACAATGGCTTTGGCTTTGGCTGAAAAAGTAAATGGCGATATTGTTATTGGAACCGATCCCGATTCTGACCGACTTGGCGTTGCCGTTCGAAATACAGAAGGCAAAATGGTTTTACTTAACGGAAATCAAACCATGGTTATCATGACGGCTTTTTTATTAGAACAGTGGAAACGTGCCAGAAAAATCACTGGCAACCAATTTATTGGTTCTACGATAGTTTCCACTCCAATGATGTTAGAACTTGGTTCGGCTTATGACGTAGAATGTAAAGTGG
>JAYVFV010000041.1:0-6016 GCA_043772885.1 Flavobacteriales bacterium | reverse complement strand
CAATAGTCAAAAAAACCTCTCTTCCGATAATTTCGTACATCTGTTGGACGACAGCAACAAATTGGTCAATAGAATTGATACAATCGGAATTCAAGAATTCGTAAAAAAGTTAAAACCGAAGTGTATTCAACTGATTGAATTATTATTCTTTCAAGGATATACACAACAAGAAGCCTCAGAGGAGCTCGAAATTCCGCTGGGAACTGTAAAAACACAAAATAGAAATTGTATTAATGATTTAAGAACTTATTTAAGAGTATAATGAGTACAACAGAAATAATAAATTCAGGCGATTTAGAGCTTTATGTTTATGGAATATTAAACGAAGGTGAAACGAATCAAATTGCCAATTTGTCTAAGATAGATAGTGCAATAAAAACCGAAATTGTGATGATTGAGAATAGCATTCTCAGTTTATCAAGCAGCTTTTCTCCTGCTCTTTCATCGGAAGTTTATGAGAAGATTAAAACCAATTTGGGTTTTAAAAATACTACTGTAATTAACATGAAACCAAAATCGAATGTGTCACAATATATCGGTTGGGCAGCTTCGATAGCTTTATTAATCGGAATTGGCTATCTGTACAATAAACAAATGACAACCGAAAAAGAAATTGTTACCATCGAAAAAGAAAAGGTGAAATTAAATGAAGCCGTTGCCAATTCTGAAAGTAAAGTAAAACAAACAAAAGCAGTTTTGGATATTATTCGAGATACGAATAACACAGTTGTAACACTTGGCGGACAAGCAGTTTCTCCAACATCGTATGCAAAAGTATATTGGAACAAAGAAACTCAAGTAGTTTATGTTGATGCGGCAGGATTGCCTGAACCTCCAGACGGAATGGTATATCAAGTTTGGTCGTTAAAACTGAGTCCGACACTTACACCAACCAGTATTGGTTTATTAGAAGATTTCAAATCAGATAATAATCGAATTTTTGCAGTGAGTAAAACGGGTGATGCAGAAGCATTCGGAATTACATTAGAACCAGCTGGCGGAAGCGCAACACCTACAATGGAACAATTATATACTTTAGGAAAAGTGTAGTTTATAATTTTTACACCGCGTTTCACAAAGTAAATTCTCTATGCTTTTCTCTGTGACCCTGTGCAATACAATAAAAAAGTCCGCTTGCGGACTTTTTTAGCTACAAAAAATTTACACAGAGCTCACAGAGGGATTGCACAGAGTTACACGGAGTAAATAAAACGCTCCGTGCCTTTCTCTGTGTGCTCTGTGCAATACAATAAAAAAGTCCGCTATTAGTGGACTTTTTATTCATACTTCGTTGTTATTTTTACACAGAGATACACGGAGATGGCACAGAGCTCACAGAGCAAATAAAAACACTCTGTGCTTTCTCTGTGTATCTCTGTGCAATAAAATTATTTTTTCTTCAAAACCTTTTTATATTTTATAAAAGAAAACGTGGCTAAAACAAAAACAAATGCTAATGAATAGTAAACAAAATTCGGAGTTACAACCTTATCTCCACTAGCATAAGAATGCAATCCGGTAAGGTAAAAATTCACTCCAAAATAGGTCATCATAATCGAATAAAAAGCCAAAACACTCATTAAATTAAATACCCATTTTCCTCGTAAGGAAGGAACAAATCGCGCGTGAATTACAAAAGCATAAATCATAATACTTATCAAAGCCCAAGTTTCTTTTGGATCCCAACCCCAATACCTTCCCCAACTTTCGTTCGCCCATTGTCCGCCTAAGAAGTTACCAATAGTCAACATAACCAATCCAATGGTTAAAGCCATTTCGTTGATATACGTTATCTCTTGAATGTGTAAATCCATTTTAACTTTATTCTTCTCATTCACAAAAAGCATCAACAATAAAGAAACCAATCCTAAAATCATTCCCAATGTAAACGGTCCGTAACTCGCTACAATTACAGCAACGTGAATCATTAACCAATAAGAATTTAAAACAGGTTGTAAATTAGCGATTGCTGGATCCATCCAATTCCAATGTGCAATCATCAAAATCATCGACGCTACAAACGTTCCTGAAGCCACTGTTAACTTTGATTTTCTATCAAAAGCCAAAGTAAAAAACATAGTAGCCCAAGCTACATAAATCATGCTTTCATAAGCATCACTCCATGGCGCGTGACCAGATATATACCAACGAGCAATCAATCCCAAAGTATGAATTCCGAAAAGCAAACCTATAATGATGTGAAAACCATTGATAATGATACGAAGGATTTTACTTTCAAAAAAGATATTTACGATTACAATCAACAACATGATACATCCAAAAGTCATGTACAACCAAAATAAATTTTTGAAAACATCATATTTATTATATAGAATTTCGGATGAAATTTTGTCTTCACTTGGTCGGACTTTGCTACCATATTTTATTTGAAATTTCTCCAATCCTAAAATCATAGTATTTGCTAAAGTATAATCTTTTGTTTTCGTAGCAGTTGCTAACGATTCTAAATACAATGGAAATGCCGATTTAATAGTGTCTAACGCACTTCCAGTTGGCTGATTTAACTCTAAATTAGAAACCCATTTGTTATTTTTATCATTCGGAATTGGATATATTTTCACGATACTTCCAAATAAAGCTGCATTCAAAAGGTTGACTTTTCTATCAGTTTCTATAAAATCTTTTTGAAATTGGTTTGGAATCGCCGCTTTATACGCTTCGTCCAAATAAGGTGATAATTTGTAATTCCCTTTCGCATCAAAGAAACTTTTGAAAGTAGCATATTTATCTTTCGAATTGGCTCCAATTATTTTTCGAATACTGTCGTTTCCATTTTTAATGTAAATTAACGGAACTTCTATCCATGCAAATGGAAATTGCTTTATGGATAGAAAAACCTGATCGGAATTCATTCCATTATAGCTTTCTTTTTTGCTGACTTTTCGCAACAATTCTGACGAAAACGTATTGATTGGTTTCATTCTTCCTCCATCATCCTGAATGATCAATCGACCGAATTTCTCCGCTTGCAATTCGGGGACTTTATATTTTAAAATCGAATCAAGATAATTAATTTTAGTAGCAGTATGCGTTGGATGATTTTGAGAAAAACCACTCAATGAAAATAATAGTAAGACCGAAAACAATTTTGCCTTTTTATTTTTGACGACTTCTAGCTTTCTTTTCAAATCGGCAAAACGAGAATGCTTAGTAAATAAAATAGAAAGCATAGCAAAAAACAACATGAAATAACCGATGTAGGTTATTAAAGTTCCCCAAAAATCATGATTTACCGAAAGTACTGTTCCTTTTTCGTCTGGATCGAATGATGCTTGAAAAAAACGATAACCTTTATGATCAAGAATATTATTCATAAAGATTCGGGCATTGAAATTTTTAGGAGCTTCTTGCACCGTAACTTTACTTTCGTAAGAAGAATAACTTTTCTCTGTCCCTGGGTATTTTGTCCCAATAAAATCATTCAGCTTAATGCTAAATGGTAAGGTGTAGACTTTACTTCCAAAGAATAAAGTGAAATCGAGTTTGCCAATTTTGACGACTTGAGGTTCGCCAATTTTCCCTTTTGAACCAACAAGTGTAATGTCTTTGCTTACACCTTGTGATGTAACTGTAATTGTCAATGCGTCATCGCCTTTTTTGTTTTTAAAATCGTCGCTCGATTTAAACGATTTCACACCTTTTAGAGGAACTTCCGGAAAAACAAATTGTGCTCCACCAATACTATATAAAGATCGGAACATTAGTTTTTGTAGCGAATCACGAACGACTTTCCCTTGAAATTTATCCGCCATTCTCATAAATTGTCCGTCAAACGGAGTGGTAATTGTATTTTTCTGAGAATCAATATTAATAGCTCCTTTGGTCGGAATATCTAAAGCAAAAAGCAAATTATGAATGTTTTGGACTTCGCCCGATTTTAAATAATGTTCGTGTCTGGAACCATCACTAGATTCAACTAATTTTAAATATACATAACCTTTTTTTGATGGAACAACCGTTTCTTTTGCATCCATCACAAAATTTTTGTAACTTATTTCAAAGGGAATTTTATCAAATTTATCATTAATCGAAAAATCATTATTGGTTGCTTGAGAAAGTAATAGCGGTTTTTCAAAATTGCGACGGCGTAATTGTCCTTGATAATTGCCATCTACAAAAAATGTCAAATAATTTTTATCAGAAAAAAACTGATTGGAAGTGCTGCCTTCTCGAATTGGCATCATTCCTTCATAACTTATGTAACGCGTAATTATTGATCCAATAATAATAAAAATAAAAGAAAAATGTAAAAGTAAAGTGGCCCATTTTTCTTTTTTCAATAACTGATACCGTTTCATATTTCCGAAAAAATTAATCAAGAAAAACAAATGAATAGCTTCAAACCACCATGAGTTATAAATAAGAATTCGGGCGGTATCGGTATTGTATTCGTTTTCAATAAATGTCCCAGCAGCCATTGACGCAGCATACGTTAAAAACAACATCGCCATTAAACGCGTAGAGAACAATATTGAAAGTATTTTCTTTTCCATAAGTGTGGAATTATTATTTTTAAAAGTGGTACAAAAGTAAATTAAAATTGTTGATTTTTAAGTTTTATGATTGTGGATTTAAATGTTTTTTAAGAGTCGTTGACGAAATATTATTATTCGAAAAAAATGAATAATTTAGCCGAATGTTAGAAATAGTAATAATAGGTTCGGGGAATGTTGCGCAACATTTGATAAAAGCTTTTAAAAAAAGTCGAAAAATCAAAGTTGTTCAAGTATTTGCTCGAAATAAAGAAGCCATTTCTCATTTAGTTGTTCCAAGTAAAATCACTTCAAATTTCAACGATTTAAAAGAAGTTTCACTTTATATAATTGCTGTTTCGGACAATGCTGTTGTGGAAGTTTCGTCGAAAATTCCGTTTACAAATAAAACTGTACTTCATACTTCAGGAAGCATTGCAATTGCAGATTTAGATGCTAAAAATATAAGAGGTTCGTTTTATCCTGTGCAAACTTTTTCGAAAGCGAAAAATGTCGATTTTAAAAAGATTCCGATTTGCATCGAAATCGAACAAGAAACAATGTACAAAGTTTTAGATATAATTGCTTTTTCCATTTCTGATATTGTTTATAAAATAACTTCCAATCAACGAAAATCATTACACATAGCAGCGGTTTTTGTTAGTAATTTCGTCAATCATATGTATCAGATTGGAAATGAAATTTGTACAGAAAACAAAGTGTCTTTTGAAATTCTAAAACCACTAATTTTGGAAACTGCCAATAAAGTAATGCAACTTTCTCCAATTGACGCACAAACGGGTCCGGCAAAACGAAACGATACACAAACAATCAATTCCCATTTAAATTTTCTATCCGATGAAAATCAAAAGGAAATCTATAAAATACTCACTAAATCGATTATTGATAATGGCAAAAAGTTATAAAGAACTCATGAACTCTATTGACACCTTTATTTTTGATGTTGATGGCGTTCTTACAGACGGAACAGTACATGTTTCTCCAACAGGTGAAATGTTGCGCGACATGAATATTCGTGATGGATTTGCAATGAAAGCAGCAATAGAAAGCGGTTACAATGTTTGTATTATTTCTGGAGGAAGTAATGAAGGTGTTCGTATTCGATTGAAAAATCTCGGCATTACTGATATCCATTTAGCAACTCCAGACAAAGTAGCCACATTTCACGAATACATCGAATTATACCAAATCAAAGCTGAAAACGTTTTGTATATGGGTGATGATATTCCCGATTTTCACGTTATGCAATTGGTCGGATTACCTACTTGTCCGCAAGATGCAGCTCCCGAAATCAAAGCGATTTCCACCTATATTTCTCATATAAATGGCGGAAAAGGTGCCGTTCGCGACGTTATTGAACAAGTGATGAAAGTACAAGGAAAATGGCATTTGTACTACAACGGGAAACACGATTAAAACAAGTTTGTCACACTGAGCTTGTCGAAGTGCTTTTTAAAGGTCTTCAACAAGCTCAGACTGACACTAATAATTAACAAACCAAA
>JAYVFV010000040.1:0-19176 GCA_043772885.1 Flavobacteriales bacterium | reverse complement strand
CACTTTTTATCAGTTGTACTACAACAAAAGATCCTGTTAGTTTTAACGGAAGATACCACAATTTCGAAATTGTAACCTTTATCAGCTATGATAATTTACCTAACTTTGAAGGTGGAGGAGATTATCATTCCGAAGAATATAAAATCTTTAAAGAAAAGGTAACGGCGAAATTGATGAATAATTTAGAAAAAATTATTCCAGGTGCGAAACAACACGTTGTTCAAGCAGAACTTGGCACTCCAAAAACCAACCAGTTTTATGTGAATTCAACAAACGGAAGTGTGTACGGAACAGAAAAAACACTCAACCAAGTTGGCCCTTTTTCGTTTAAAAATAAAGCAGAAATTGAAAACCTTTATTTGTGTGGAGCAAGTACACTTTCTCATGGAGTTGGCGGCGCTACACATTCGGGAGTTGCAACAGCTGCACTGATTTTAAATTGTGAAAAAGACGATTTAATAATTGAAGATGAAAATCAAAAACTCCGAATTTACGATGCTCAAGACCAATCAACATGGCCAGAATGGATTCATACCAAAAGGTCGGATAAAGTTAGAAAATTTAAAGAAATAATTGAAAATTAAAACGTATTTTTTATTTTTCAATTAACTTTAGCGTTATAAAAGCAACCCAATGAAAAGCGTATTAGTACTGTATTATTCCCAATCAGGACAACTAGAATCTATTGCAAGAAATATTGCTAAACCATTATTGAATTCGGATGAAATTCAAGTTGCTTTTCACGAAATTCAACTCGAAAAACCATTTCCTTTTCCGTGGAATAAAGCCGCGTTTTTTGATGTGTTTCCCGAATCTTTTTTACAAATTCCAACACAATTAAAACCAATTCCACAAGAAATTTTAAACACCAAATACGATTTGATTTTACTTAATTATCAAGTTTGGTATTTAACGCCATCCATTCCAATCAATTCGTTTTTAAAATCACCTGACGCACAACTACTTTTGAATAAAACGCCAGTTGTAACCATCAATGGATCGCGAAATATGTGGGTTATAGCACAAGAAAAAGTAAAAGTATTGTTACATCAAAACGAGGCCAAATTGGTTGGAAATATAGCATTAGTAGATAGAGCTCCTAATTTAATAAGCGTAATAACTATTGTAGAATGGCTATTTTCGGGTGTAAAAAAGAAATATTTAGGCATTTTTCCATTACCGGGAGTTTCCGAAAAAGATATTAATGGCGGCTCAAAATTTGGAGAAGTGATTCGGTTAAACTTAATTAACGATTCGCTAGAAACGTTGCAGCCACAATTAAAAAACATTGGTGCTGTAAAAATAAGTTCGTATCTTGTTAAAGTGGATAAAACAGCAAATAAGCTATTTTCTAAATGGTCTAACTTTATAATTACAAAGAAAAATTCCAGAAAAAATTGGTTAAAAGTGTTTAATCTTTATTTGTTGCTTGCAATTTGGTTAATTTCGCCAATTGTATATATATTGCACGTTTTTATATATCCTTTTAAGAAAAATAAAATAAAACGAGAAGCTCAGTATTACCAAGGAGTTTAGAAGATTAAATAGAATTATGTTTGAAGTATTTATAACAAAAACCGGAAAGTATTTACCCAACGAAGCCATTTCTAATGATGAAATGGAAAATTATTTGGGACTTATTAATGAGACGACCTCTAAAGCGAGAAGAATAATCCTAAGAAACAACAAAATAGTTAGTCGCTATTATGCAATTGATAAAGATGGAAATAGCACTCACAATAATGCCGAATTAACCAAAAAAGCCATCCAACAATTGTATGACGAAAGTTTTACATCTCAAGATATGGAATTGCTTTCTTGCGGAACTTCTACTCCCGATAATTTACTTCCTTCTCATGCAGCAATGGTTCATGGTTTACTTAAAAATAAATCAGTCGAACTAAATTCTTCGTCTGGAGTTTGTTGCGCCGGAATGAATTCTCTAAAATTCGGTTATTTATCTATAAAAGCAGGAAATACAAAAAATGCTGTTTGTACAGGTTCTGATAAAATTTCGAGTTGGATAATGTCGGAAAAATACGAACAAGAAATTATCAATTTAAAAAACCTTGAAGAACAACCAATAGTTGCTTTCAAAAAAGATTTTTTACGTTGGATGTTGTCCGATGGAGCTGGTGCTTTTTTATTAGAAAATAAACCTAAAGGTTCTATTTCTCTAAAGATTGAATGGATGGAAGCGTATTCGTACGCCTTCGAAATTGAAGCATGTATGTATGCTGGCGGCGATAAATTACAAAATGGAGAAATCAAACCTTGGAGCGATTATCATCCCGATCAATGGCTTAAAGAATCAATCTTTGCAATAAAACAAGACGTAAAACTTTTAGACGCACATATTTTAGATAAAGGTGCCGAAAGCATGACTGACGCGTTAAATAAAAACGGAATCACATCCGACCAAATCGATTATTTTTTACCTCACGTATCTTCTCACTTTTTTGTGGAAGGTCTCAAAAAAGCGTTTCACAAAAAAGGGATCAATATTCCTAATGAAAAATGGTTTATGAACTTGGCAAGGGTTGGAAATGTTGGCGCCGCATCAATCTATTTAGCATTAGACGAATTAATGACTTCAGGGAAATTAAAAAAAGGCGATAAAATTTTATTATCAGTTCCAGAAAGTGGTCGATTTTCTTATGCCTACGCTTATTTAACTGTTTGTTAAAAAAGTATGGAAACAACAATCCCAATCTTTGATAAACACTTTGTTGAAAATTTATTACCTCAAAAGTTTCCTTTTGTAATGGTAGATAAAATGTATGCTTATACCGAAACTTCACTGGTTTCAGGGTTACAAATACAAAGCAGCAATATTTTTTTTAAAGATGAAAATTTTGTCGAATCTGGATTAATTGAACACATGGCGCAATCGGTTGCTTTACATACTGGATATCAGTTTTTTTTAAAGAAAGAACCAGCTCCAACAGGTTATATCGGTTCTATAAAAGATATCGTGATAAAAAAATTGCCTAAAATCGATGACGAAATAATAACAACGGTTTCCATTCTTCATGAGTTTGGCGGAATAACATTGGTTGATATTGTTACGAAATTGAATGATATAGAAATTGCTACAGGTCAAATGAAAACTATTTTAGCAAAATAAAGATGGATAATAACATCGATATTAAACATTTTTTGCCACATCAATCGCCAATGTTAATGGTCGATAAGTTTATTGATATTGATGATCAACAAGTAGAAACCATTTTTGAAATTAAAGAAAGTAATATTTTTGTTCAAAATACAGAATTTGTAGCAGTTGGATTGGTCGAAAATGCGGCACAAACGTGCTCCTCAATTGTCGCACAAAGTTATTTTATCGATGAAAACAATCAAGAAAAAAGCGATGTTGAAGTAATCGGATTTATTAGTGCCATTAAATCGATAAAAATTCATGCATTACCAAAAGTTGGAACTACAATAAATACAAAAGCCAATTTGATTTCAAAGTTTATTACCGACGACTACAGTTTATGTACGTTAAGTTGTAAAACATATAGCAATCAGGAGTTACTTTTAGAAGGCGAAATAAATTTGTTTATTCAAGAAGTCAAAACGGTTGCAACAGAAAAGAAATAATCCACTTTACTTTTAAATTGAAATTCACATGAAAAAAGAGGAAGTACCACAAGACCTAAGTAATCTTTCTAAAAGTAGTATTAAAGAATTGATTTATGCTACCGATGAAAACGGAAATTATACTACAGCACTCAGCTCGGGTTGGGAACCAAAGACCATCGCACTTTCCAATTCTATTGATGAAATTAACGAACGAATCGCTCTCGCCAAACAGCAAGTTGCCAACGGCGAGGTTAGTCCGATTGTTTATTTTATGGAATTGAATAAAATGGATATTGGTATTCTTGCTAGCTATGTTGGGATGTGGAAATGGAGCGTCAAAAGACATTTTAAACCCAATGTTTTCAAGAGTTTAAATGATAAAAAGCTCCAGAAATACGCCGATGCATTCAATATTTCGATAACCGAATTACAAAATTTTAAAGCAGAATAATGGAGACGAATTTTACACATCATCAATCTGCTCATTGCGAAAATGGAGTCGCTTCCAATTTATTAAAACACAACGGTTTAAATATAAGTGAGCCGATGGTTTTCGGAATTGGCTCTGGACTTTTCTTCGTGTATTTACCTTTTCTAAAAGTCAATTTCGCTCCAGCGATAAGTTACCGTCCGATGCCCGGAATTATTTTTAACAGACTCGCCAAACGATTAGGATTAAAAATAAAAAGAATCAAATTCTCCAGCGAAGCCAATGCAGCAAAAGCGTTGGATGAAAATCTGAAAAACAACATTCCAACCGGTTTGCAAGTCGGGGTTTTTAACTTAACGTATTTCCCCGATGAATACCGTTTTCATTTCAACGCGCACAATTTAGTGGTGTACGGAAAAACTGATACGCATTATCTTATCAGTGACCCTGTTATGGAAAACGTAACCACATTAACGCATGCCGAATTAAACAAAGTGCGTTTCGCTAAAGGTGCTTTTGCACCAAGAGGACAAATGTATTATCCAATTCAGATTCCAAAAAATATCGATTTAAAAAAAGCGATTATCAAAGGAATAAAAAATACCTGTCGCCATATGCTGGCACCTATGCCAATTATTGGAGTTCGCGGCATCCGATTTGTAGCGAAAAAAATCAAAAAATGGCCAGCCAAACACGGAACTAAAAAAGCCAATCACTACCTAGCTCAAATCGTTAGAATGCAAGAAGAAATTGGTACTGGTGGTGGTGGATTCCGGTTTATTTATGCTGCTTTTTTGCAAGAAGCCGCGGTTATTTTAGAAAATGAAAAACTAAAAGAATTGGCTGCAGAAATGACAATTATCGGAGATGCTTGGCGCGATTTCGCCGTCAACGCTTCCAGAATCTATAAAAACAGAAGCACACAAGACGATGCTTACAACACTGTTTCCGACGAATTATTGGCGATTGCCGACAAAGAAGAAGCGTTTTTCAAAAAATTAAAATTGGCGATTAGCTAAATATATTTTGCAACCCATTATCCAAATAACATCCTTATCAAAAAAGTACAAAGACGCCGATGCGTTTTCTTTGAACGATTTGACTTTGACGATTAATGAAGGACAGATTTTTGGTTTACTCGGACCAAACGGAGCAGGAAAAACGACCTTAATTTCAATGTTATGCGGATTGATAAAACCCACCTCCGGAAGTTTTACCATCAATAATTTAATGTATGCCGAAAATGCATTAGAAATCAAAAAACTAATCGGAGTTGTGCCACAAGAATACGCTTTATATCCAACACTAACAGCCAAAGAAAACTTACTTTATTTTGGAAGCATGTACGGATTAAAAGGCACAACACTCAAAAATAAAGTAAACGAAAGTCTCGTTTTTTTAGGTTTGTTAAAGTTTGCCGATAAACGGGTAGAAACTTTTTCAGGAGGTATGAAACGTCGCGTGAATTTAATTGCTGGAATTTTACACAATCCGAAAGTGCTTTTCCTCGATGAACCAACTGTGGGTGTCGATGTGCAATCTAAAAATGCCATTATCGATTATTTAAAACAATTGAACAATTCAGGAACTACCATCATTTACACATCGCATCATTTGTCGGAAGCTGAAGATTTTTGTACCGATATTGCCATCATTGATAGAGGAATAATTTACGCTCAAGGAACATCAAAAGACTTGATTTCGAACACGCCAAATGCCAAAAATTTAGAAGATGTTTTCATTTCATTAACCGGAAAAGAATTGCGTGATGATATATAAATTATGCATGTCTATCTATAAAGAATTTTTGCTGCTTAAACGCGATTTAGGTGGTGTGCTTATTCTTTTTGTGATGCCTTTAGTGCTAATTATTGCGGTAACTTTAATACAAGATAGTACTTTTAAAAAAGTTATGGATGCTAAAATTCCGATTGTATTGGTTGATAATGATAAGGGAAAAGTATCGAAATCGGTTTATGAAAATCTGCAAAAAAGTGACGCTTTTACCATAGTTACAAAAATCGATAGCCAACCCATTACAGAAGCACAAGCAAAGGAAATCGTTTTTAAAGGGAAATACCAACTGGCGATTGTTATCCCTAAAAATTTGAGTTCCGATTTGCAAACGAAAATTGACCAAAATGTCAACAAAATAGTTAGCAGTTTTTCAGAAACCGATACATCCAAAACCGCAGCATCAAAAGAAATTTCACAAAAAGAAGTCAAACTTTATTTTGACCCTGCTGTGCAATTGAGCTTCAAAAATGCGGTTATGAGTTCGATTGACAAAATGATTTCGCAAATCGAAACGCAATCCATTTATGCTACTTTTCAAAATCAATTAGGAGAAAATGTAGCGGCTTTTGAACAAAAAAGTTTTATCACATTTAAAGAAATTGCTCCCAAAATAAACGACAAAGAAATCATTCCCAATTCGGCACAACACAACGTTCCGGCATGGACACTCTTTGCAATATTTTTTATTGTAATTCCGCTTTCTATCAACATAGTAAAAGAAAAAAGTCAAGGAACGTTTGTGCGTTTACGAACCAATCCCGTTGCAACCACGATAGTATTGGCAGGAAAAACAGTTATGTACAGTATCATTTGTATGATTCAATTTTACATGATGATTTTGGTTGCCGTTTATGTATTTCCAAAAATGGGATTACCAGCATTGAACGTTGAAGGCAATCTTACTTTAATGAGTATTGTAGCTTTCTTTTCGGGATTGGCAGCTATCGGTTTCGGAATTTTAATCGGAACAGTAGCTAAAACCCAAGAACAATCTGCGCCATTTGGAGCCACTGCAACCATTGTTTTAGCTGCTATTGGAGGCGTTTGGGTTCCGGTTTTTGCGATGTCGAAAACCATGCAAATAATCGCACAATGTTCGCCTATGAATTGGGGATTGAATGCGTTTTATGATGTACTTTTGCGCAATGGGACAATTATGGATATTGCACCCGAATTAAGTTTATTAGTTGCATTTTTTATAATTACGTCAACCATAGCCATTTTGTATGATAAAAAGAAAAGAGCAGTTTAGTGAAGCAACCGCATTAACCGTTTTAAAAGACATTCGCGTTCGTTTTAACGAAACCGATCCTTTGGGAATTGTATGGCATGGCATTTACATCACTTATTTTGAAGATGGTCGCGAAGCGTTTGGTCGCCAACATGGTATTTCCTACCTCGATGTGCAAGCAAGTGGTTATACAACGCCAATTGTAAAATCGGTTTGTGAACATAAATTATCATTGCGCTATGGCGATGTTGCGCGGATTGAAACTACAATTGTTGATTCACCAGCCGCAAAAATGATATTCCGATATACTATTTATGACACCAAAAACGAAGTCGCTTGTACTGGAGAAACCGTTCAAGTTTTCTTGGATAGAAATAACGAATTGATGTTGACCAATCCTCCGTTCTATGAAGAATGGAAGAAAAAAGTGGGATTGTTAAAATAATTGAATTGGCTTTGGTTTCAAATGAATGACCTTTGGTTGAAAACCAAAGATTTAAAAAAATGCTAAAAAAAGTCTACATATCAAATACCAATTGCATAACTCCTCTCGGGTTTGATGTAGCAACAAATATAACCAATATTGAAAAAGGAATTTCCGGAATCCAAAGACATGAAAATGCTTCTCTATTGAAAATACCTTTTTATGCTGCGATTGTAAATAACGCTGATTTAGACAATGCTTTTTCCAAAATCACAACAAGTGAAAAATATACAAAGCTCGAAAAAATGATGATTTTGGCTTTGCATCCAATAGTAAAAAAAGAAATAATTACCGAAAGAACTGCTTTTATTCTTTCCACTACAAAAGGAAATATTACCGCTTTAAAAGGTAAAAATTCCCAGATTGAACAAGCACAACTTCACACATTAGCGAAAACAATAGCCGATTTTTTCCAATTCAAAACCGAACCAATTGTGGTTTCCAACGCTTGCGTATCCGGAATTTTAGCTGTTGCTATTGCCAAAAGAGTAATCCAAAGTGAGCTGTTCGACAATGCATTTGTTGTGGCCGGCGATTTGGTTTCGGAGTTTGTGTTGTCGGGTTTTAATTCGTTTCAAGCGATGAGTGACGCGCCCTGCAAACCGTATTCTGCTAATAGAAATGGCGTCAGTTTAGGTGAAGCGGCGGCGTCAGTTTTAGTTACATCCGATAAGGATAACGCAAAAGTAGAAGTTATCGGTGATGGTGCTATCAATGATGCGAATCATATTTCGGGTCCGTCACGAACGGGCGAAGGACTTTTTAGAAGCATCCAAAGTGCTTTATCCGAAGCCAATATAAAATCAGAAGTGATTGATTATATTTCAGCACACGGAACCGCAACGCCGTTTAACGACGAAATGGAAGCGATTGCTTTTAACCGATTGGGATTGCAAAATGTTCCTGTCAACAGTTTAAAAGGGTATTACGGTCACACGCTTGGCGCTTCAGGATTGTTAGAAACCGTTATCGGAATAGAAACCGTAACCAATAATAAATTTTTTGTTTCTTTAGGATTTGATGAAATGGGAGTTAGTCAACCCATCAATATCATCCAAAAAAATGCAACTAAAAACTGCGATTATTTTCTAAAAACAGCGTCCGGTTTTGGTGGTTGTAACACAGCAGTTGTATTTAAAAAAACATAAAAATTTTGGAAAACAATAACTACATACACTCTTTTTGTACCATTCAGATGAATCAAATTCAGTTGAATGGCGAAGTTATTTTTACAACAGAGTCGAACGATTTTAGTGATTTTTCCAAAAAGGTCTATCACAATTTTTCAATTAATTATCCAAAGTTTTTTAAAATGGATAATTTGAGTAAATTGGCATTCATTGGTTCAGAAATGCTTTTAAATTCAGTGATTGATGCGTCTGAAGAAAATAACATTGCCCTACTTTTTGCCAATAAATCATCAAGTTTGGATACCGATGTGAAGTATCAAAACTCTATTTCCGATGCTGAAAATTACTTTCCAAGTCCTGCCGTTTTTGTATATACATTGCCAAATATTTGCTTGGGCGAAATAGCTATTAAAAATCAATTGAAAAGTGAGAATTCTTTCTTTATATTTGCGGCGTTTAATTCGGAGTTTATGATGAATTATGCCAACGTACTCATCAATACTAAAAAAGCAGATAAAGTACTTTGTGGATGGGTAGAATATTTTAATGAAGAATACAAAGCGTTCCTCTATTTGGTCACCAATGAAGGAACTACAAAACATAATATAAACAATATAGAAAAAGCATTTAACAACTAATTATGGAAGCATTAAAACAAGAATTGAAAGGGAAAATTATTGAAGTTTTAAATTTAGAAGACATCAGTGTAGCAGACATTAACGATAACGATTCATTATTTGGAGACGGTTTAGGTTTGGATTCTATCGACGCATTAGAATTAATCGTTTTGTTAGATAAAGATTACGGAATCAAATTAGTAGATCCAAAAGAAGGGAAAAACATTTTTCAATCGATTGAAACAATGGCGACGTACATCGCAGCTAACAGAACAAAATAATTTTAGAGCGTTAGACTTCTTAGAAATTTTAGACTCCTTAGATAGGGAAGTCTAAAAATCCAAGAAGTCTAAGAAGTCTAAAAATCTAAGAAGTCTAATGAAAAAAGGTGTCGCCATAACTGGAATGGGAATTATTTCTGCTATCGGAAATTCGGTAGAAGAAAATTTCAACGCACTTATCAATGGGCAAAAAGCAATTACGACTGTTAATAATATCGATACCGTTCATAAGAATGTGATGATGGTTGGGGAAATTAAAAAAACCAACGCGCAATTAGAACATGAATTAGGACTTTCGTCTGTTAATAATTTCTCAAGAACTGCGATGATTGGTACACTAGCTGCTAAACAAGCTGTTGAAAATGCTGGAATTACTTCCATAAATGAATACAAAACGGGATTGATTTCTGCCTCGAGTGTTGGCGGAATGGACATGACCGAAAAACATTATCACGAATATTTCGAAAATCCAGCGCTGGTAAAATACATCAGTGCTCACGATGGCGGTGATGTAGCTCAAAAAATCGCAGAAGAACTAGGATTAAAAGGATTGGTAACTACAATTAGTACTGCTTGTTCTTCGGCAGCCAATTCGATTATGCTTGGCGCAAGATTAATACAAATGGGTAAATTAGACCGCGTTATTGTTGGAGGAACCGATGCATTAGCAAAGTTTACTATCAACGGATTTAAAACGTTAATGATTTTATCGGACTCTTATAATGCACCATTCGACAACGACAGAAAAGGATTAAATCTTGGAGAAGCTGCGGCTTTTTTAGTTTTAGAATCCGATGAAATGGTCGCCAAACAAAACAAAAAAGTACTCGCAAGAGTAACAGGTTATGGAAATGCCAACGATGCGTTTCACCAAACCGCTTCTTCAGAAAATGGCGATGGTGCTTTTCTAGCTATGGAAAAAGCGTTACAAGTTTCAGGATTAAAACCCAATCAAATCGATTACATCAATGTTCACGGAACAGCAACGCCAAATAACGATTTATCGGAAGGACGTGCTATCATCCGCATTTACGGTGAAGAAAATGTACCCGATTTCAGTTCGACAAAACCCTACACCGGACATACTTTAGCCGCCGCTGCCGCAATTGAAGCAGTGTATAGCGTGTTGGCGATTCAAAATAATGTGGTTTTTCCAAATTTGAATTTCAAAACGCCGATGGAAGAATTCAATATAATTCCTCAAACGACATTAAAACATAAAAATATCAATCATGTGTTGTCCAATTCTTTTGGATTTGGAGGCAATTGTTCGACAGTAATATTTTCAAGAAACTAATGAAGAAAACATACATCAATGGCGTAGGTTGTGTTTCGGCACAAAGAACATTTGATACTGATTTTTTGGAAGAAGTAGTGATCAATGAAAATGAAAATTTACTTTCAATACAAGTTCCTGTTTATAAAGATTTTATTTCTCCTGCAGCGATTCGTCGAATGGCAAAAGGGGTTAAAAACGGAATAGTAGCTTCGGCACTAGCTATGAAAGAAGCCAATGTCGAAACTTTAGACGCGATAATTACAGGAACGGGAATGGGTTGCATAGAAGATTCCGACAAGTTTTTGCATGCACTTATTGATAACAATGAAGAATTCTTAACACCAACTTCGTTTATACAATCGACGCACAATACCGTTGGCTCTCAAATTGCCTTGGGTTTGCAATGCAAAGCGTATAATTTCACCTATGTGAATGCAGCGGTTTCTTTTGAATCGACGATTCTTGATGCCAAAATGCAAATCGAAGCGAATGAAGCAAATACTATTTTAATTGGAGGTGTTGATGAAATGAGTGATTATACAGCAAGATTGTTTCAGTTGGCTGGATTTATAAAAAAAGAAAGTGATGCTCCGTTTTCGGTTTTAGATTCCAAAACCACTGGAGCTGTTTATAGCGAAGGTGCGACTTTCTTTGTTTTGGAAGATAAAAAATCACCATCAACTTATGCAGAAATTGTTGACATTGCGATGATTAATCAATTGAATGTTGACGAAGTCGAAGGTCAAATACAAGCTTTTTTAAAATCCAACAATCTACAAATTATCGATATTGACGCAGTTGTTTTAGGATACAATGGTGACGTGGTTTACGACAATTATTACAAGAATTTATCAAATAATTTATTTGCAAATACGCAACAAATCTATTACAAACATTTGAGTGGCGAATACAATACCGTTTCAGCTTTTGGATTATGGGTCGGTTCGAAAATAATCAAAACGCAACAAATTCCACCAGAGTTGAAAGTCAATAAACTCGAAAAAGCTACTTTTAAAAACATCCTTTTGTACAATCAATACAAAGGAATTGACCATAGTTTTACTTTAATATCCAGATGTTAAATTATAGAAAAATAAATGTAATTTTTCTAACACTGTTACTGCTGTTATTGATTTTGAGTTTTTATATAACAGTAAAATGGTGGCATATTTTATTGGTTTTGGGTTTCCGATTTTTATTTCTTTTAGTTGGATCTTCGTTTATTCAACTAAATTTTCACGTCAAAGCGTATTGTAAAAATTCAAACGAAAAGGAAAAGAAAATCGCATTGACTTTTGATGACGGTCCAAATGAAATTACACCTCAAATACTTGCGTTATTAAAAAAGTACAATGCAAAAGCTACTTTTTTTTGCATCGGTAAAAACATCGAGCAACATCCAGAAATTCTGAAGCAAACTTTTGATGACGGACACGTAATTGGAAATCATTCCTTTTCCCACTCTAACTTTTTTGATTTTTATAGAAAGAGCCGAGTGGTTCAAGAAATAAGAGCTACCAATAAAATCATTGAAAAAATAATTGGTAAGAAAGTCCGTTTTTTCAGACCACCTTATGGCGTTACTAATCCGTCTATTGCCAGAGCTTTAAACGTTACGCAACACCAAGTTATTGGTTGGAATATCCGCTCTATGGACGGCATAATAAAAAACAAAAAAATCATTTACAGTCGAATTGAAAAGCGAATTGCTCCAGGTTCAATTGTACTTTTACACGATACTTC
The DNA here is from genome assembly GCA_043772885.1 of Flavobacteriales bacterium. Taxonomy (GTDB): domain Bacteria; phylum Bacteroidota; class Bacteroidia; order Flavobacteriales; family Flavobacteriaceae; genus Flavobacterium. The sequence continues at coordinate 6,599 of JAYVFV010000040.1, read as the reverse complement.
TCTAACAACCGTTAGCGTATTGGAACAGTTATTGTTATTTTTGCGCGCCAATAAATACGAAATCGTTGGAATTGAAGAATTATTGAATCTAAATGCCTATGAAAATTAATAAATACATCATGGTTTTGTTGTTGATTAGTTACAGTTTATTTGCTGTAGCTCAAGAACAAAAAATGTCGGAAAGCGAAATCACTTCATTCAAACAATCCGTCAATGCAGTGGCAAAGAAAATAACTACTTTAACTACCGATTTCGTGCAATATAAACACATGGATTTTTTATCCAAAGACATTGAAACTTCTGGAAAAATGTATTTCAAAGAACCCAATATTTTAAAATGGAATTACAAAAAACCGTACAATTATTCGATTGTATTTAATAACGGAAAAATTTTAATCAATGATGAAGGTAAAAAAAGTACTCACGATATTGGCAATAGCAAGATTTTCGGAAAAATAAATAAATTAATTGTTGGAAGCGTAAGTGGAAATATGTTTGATGATAAGGAATTTACCATCAGTTTTTTTAAAACCAAAACCAATAACATCACGCGATTGATTCCGAAAGATGCTGCATTAAAAAAATACATCAAGCAAATCGAACTGACTTTTGACGATGAAGATTTTACGGTAATTCAAGTAAAATTAATCGAATCTTCAGATGATTACACTCGAATCGTTCTTAAAAACAAGACTTTAAATGCAAAAATCGACGATTCCATTTTTACTAACTAGTTGCATTGCAGTTGTTTTTTTAGCTTCTTGTTCCTCTGTTAATTTGGTACAAGACTATAAAACAGTACCAATTGAAAAGCCGATTTTTCAAAACACCTATTTTGCAAATCCCGAAATCGATTACGTTTACAAAGCCAATATTTCCGTTTATGACAATGAATTGACGGGAATTTTTATCGCTAAAAAAATCAATGAAACCAAACACAGAGTGGTTTTTACAACCGAATTCGGAAATAAATTATTGGATTTTGAAATCTCGGAAACCGATTTTAAAGTCAATTCTATTGTAGAAGAATTGAATAGAAAATTCCTCATCAACACCTTAAAAAATGATTTTAGATTGCTGTTGAGAAAGAATTTTTTAGTAACAGCAAAGTACGAAAATACTCAAAATCGAGTTTATAAAAATGAAGATGGAAAAATGTACAATTATCTTTTTAGCTCCACTTTAGATGGGAAATTGTACAAAATCTCCCAAACTTCAAAAACAAAAGAAAAAATAAATATTAGTTTTACATCAGAAAACAATATTTTTGCCGACAAAATTATAATTCAACATTATAATCTAAAATTGCGAATCGAATTAAATTATTTTAACCAAAATTAAATCAAACAAAATGAAAAAGATTTTTATTATTGCCGCATTGGCTTTTTTTGGAATGACACAAGCTCAAGTAACCTTTAAGCCAGGTTTAAGAGGTGGTGTTAATTTCTCGCACTTTACAAAAGGGGATTACAACAACAGTTTTTACTATGATAATAACGGAAACTATGTAAATACACCCACAAGAGAATTTAAATCTAAAACCGATTTTTATCTAGGTTTTTACGGTGCTTTACATCTTACAAAATATTACACTTTACAGCCAGAAATCGATTATTCAAGACAAGGCACATTTTCAAAAGGCATTAACGGTTTTGAAGATCAAAAGCTAGATGTTTCGTATTTGTCTATTGCCATTGTAAATAAGTTTACATTTTCTGAGAAGTTTAATGTACACATCGGACCAACAATTGACATTGTAGTTGAAAATAATTTTGATAATTATAGTGATGTTGATTTTGCTTTTATTTTAGGTGCAGGATATAATTTTACCAAAAACATAGGAGTTGAAGCCAGAGTTAAAAAAGGAATCATTCCGGTTTATGATGATTATAGCGACTACCATACCAATGTGGTTTTCAGCGTTGGAGCAACATATACTTTCGATTTAAAATAAATCATGTTATTACAAGACTTTTATACGATACAATCTATTGTTAAAAATGACGACCATAATTATGTGGTTGTCATTTTTACTAATAAAAATCATGAGGTTTTTAAAGGACATTTCCCCGGAAATCCCATTATGCCAGGTGTTTGTATGATGCAAATCATCAAAGAACTTACAGAGCAACTTACGAACACTACTTTGGTAATGCAATCGCTTTCCAATGTGAAATTTATGGCGTTAATCAATCCGTTTGTCACTCCAGAATTGCGATTAGAATTAAACATTACTACTACTGAAGACGATTTAGTGAAAGTCAAAAACACAACCTATTTTGACGAAACTGTCGCTTTAAAATTGGGAAGTGTTTATAAAAAAATAACGTAATGAAAAGCTTCTTTTCTATTTTGTTGCTGTTGTTTTTTAGCAACAATCCAAATCTTGCTGAAATTAGAAAAGCATTTCCAAGCGCCGCTACTTCTGAAATAAGTGCGACAGCATTTGCCGCAAAATTAGATGATGTTACCGCAGACGATGAAACACTATTCGCTTACAAAGGCGCTTCTATTACCATGATTTCCAAATTTAAAAAGAAAGTTTCCGATAAAATAAGTACTTTTAAAGAAGGAACAAAACTTATCGAATCGGCTGTTGCTAGCGAACCAAACAACATTGAAATTCGATTGATTCGATTAAGCATTCAAGAAAATGTTCCCGGAATTGTGAAATATAAAAAGAACATCAAAGAAGATGTGGCTTTTATTTTAAAGCACTTTAAAGCACAAAACACCGTTCTAAAAGATTACATTAGAAGCTTTGTTTCGCAATCGAAAAGTTTTTCGGCAGAAGAAAAACTCACTTTGAATTAGAAAATAAATGGAAGCTACTTTAAACGTTATTGACAAAATCAATTCGCTCAAAGTTTGCGTTATTGTGCCCACTTACAATAATGAAAAAACCTTGAAACGCGTTTTAGATTCGATTTTGTCATTTACTTCCAATATTATTATCGTTAATGATGGCGCTACAGATAACACTTCTGAAATTTTAAAGGCATATTCGCATTTGGTTCAAATCCATCATGCGAAAAATTCAGGAAAAGGAACCGCACTCCGAAACGGATTTAAAAAAGCGATGGAACTCAATTTTAATTACGCCATTACAATTGATTCTGATGGACAACATTTCGCGTCCGATATTCCAATTTTTATAGAAAATATCGAAAAAGATTCCAACGTTTTACTTATAGGAAGTCGCAACATGACGCACGATGATGTTCCTAAAAAGAGCAGTTTCGGAAATAAATTCTCCAATTTTTGGTTTTGGTTTGAAACTAGAATCAAACTTGAAGACACGCAATCGGGTTATCGATTGTATCCGTTGCGATTAATTCCAAAAAAATATTTCTCAAACAAATTCGAATTTGAAATCGAAGTGATTGTGCGTTCAGCATGGAAAGGAATTCCAGTAAAAAACATTCCGATTCAAGTGTTGTACGATCCCGCCGAAAGGGTTTCGCATTTTCGTCCGTTTAAAGATTTCACAAGAATCAGTATTTTAAATACGGTTTTGGTACTTATCACGTTGCTTTACATCAAACCAAGAGATTTTTTTTTTAGTTTTAAAAGAAAAGGAATAAAGCGTTTTTTTTCAGAAAACATCCTACACAGCGAAGACAGTAACGCCAAAAAAGCACTGTCAATTGCACTAGGAGTTTTTATTGGAATTTCACCATTTTGGGGATTTCACACGCTACTTGTTTTGGCGTTAGCCGTTGTGTTACGATTAAATAAAGTCATTGCGTTTGCCTTTTCAAACATCAGTTTTCCACCGTTTATTCCGTTTGTTATTTACGGTTCTTTAAAGGTTGGAAGTTATTTTGTCAATTCCCATTCGACAATTTCATTCGATAAATCAATAACGCTTGCCGCTATTCAAATCCACCTTCAGCAATATTTGATTGGAAGTTTTGTTTTAGCGACAATTTGCGCTGTTTTTTTTGGAAGTTTTGCCTACTTACTTTTATTATTTTTTACTACTTTTAAAAATAAAAAATAAAGAATGCAGAATTTTTTCAGTGCCACTTATACCTATTTGAATAAAAGAAAGTTATTTTCTTTTATCCTCTTTACTGCTATTCTTTTTATCTGCGGATTTTTCGCAAAACAACTTCAATTTAGCGAAGATATCACGCGACTTATTCCCACCAACGACAAAACCAATACGACAGCAAAAGTTTTAAATCAACTTAATTTTGCCGATAAAATTACAATAAAAATCAGCGCTAAAAATGCAGGAACTCCCGATGATTTATCCGATTCAGCAAATCTTTTTTTAACCGAATTGGATTTCAAATGCAAAGATTACGTTGGAGAAGTACAAGGAAAATTAGACGAAAAAAATTTGCAAGAAACCTTCGATTTTGTTTACAATAATCTGCCTTTGTTTTTGGATTCGAATGATTATACCATCATCCAAAATAAAATTCAAAATGATAGTATTGCTTCTATTGTAGAAGCCGATTATAAGTCGTTGATTTCTCCAACTGGAATTGTTTCCCGCGATTTTATTCTAAAAGATCCACTCGGAATTTCCTTTATTGCATTAAAAAAAATGCAGCAATTAAGCATTGGCGAAGATTTTGAACTTCAAAACGGATTCGTAGTTACTAAAGATAAAAAACATTTGTTGCTTTTTGTGACGCCTAAATTGCCAACAAATGAAACCGATAAAAATACTGTTTTTGTTGAGCAGCTAAATACAATAAAAGATAAAGTCAATCAACAATTTAAAGGAAAAGCGAATTTAAGTTTTTATGGCGCGACTCCAGTTGCTGTTGGCAATGCCACACAAATAAAAGCAGACGTACAATGGACATCCATTTTTGCTGTTGTAGCATTGGTGATTATGTTGATTTTCTTCTACAGAAACATCACATCGCCAATTTTAATTTTTATTCCTTCGCTATTCGGAGCTGCTTTTGCATTGGCAATTTTATATTTTACCAAAGGAAGTATTTCGGCAATTTCCCTCGGAATAAGTTCTATTTTATTAGGCGAAACCACCGATTATTCCATTTATGTATTGACGCATTTGCGAAATAATAAAGATGTAAAACTGTTGTATAAAGATATTACCAAACCACTCATTTTATGTGGCGTTACAACCTCAATTACTTTTCTTTGTTTGTTTTTTGTGAAATCGGAAGCGTTGAAAGACTTGGGAATTTTCGTTGCATTGAGTGTCATTTCTACTTCGATTTTTTCATTGGTTTTAATTCCGCTTTTGTATAAATTTAAATCAATTAGTTCTGGAGGAATTATCCAACTTCATAATGAAAATGAAACGTTACTCGACAAAATGGCAGCGTATTCGTATCATAAAAATAAATTTTTGATAGTAGCAATAATCGCTTTATTAATCGTTTGTATTTTTAATTATTCTAAAGTTTCTTTTAATAACGATTTAGCAGCGCTGAATTTCGTTTCGTCCGAATTAAAGCAAACCGAAAAAGACCTCGAAAAAATCACAGATGGCGATTCAAAATCGATTTACCTAGCATCTTATGGTAATGATTATGAAACGGTTTTAAGTAACAACAGCAACTTATTTACCATTTTAAACGATCAGAAAAACAACCATCAGATTGTCAATTTTAGTTCGGTTGGTGGATTGGTTTTTTCTAGAGAAAAGCAACTTCAAAAAATTCAAGAATGGAATGCGTTTTGGAATGCGTCCAAAAAAGAAGCGGTGAAAAATAGATTAGTTGATAACGGAAATAAATTTGGATTTAAAGCCACAACTTTCAATCCATTTTACGAACGATTAGACCAAAATTTCCAAACTATTTCGATTGCCGATTACAAAAAAGTATCGGCATTTTTCATCAACGAATTTGTTTCTGAAAAAAACGGATTTTATACGGCTTCGACTTTGGTAAAAGTGTCCAAAGACAAAAGAGATGCTTTCGTAGCGGCAATTCAAAAACAACCCAATTTGGTCGTAATTGATCGCAAGCAAACCAACGAAACCTTCCTTGGTAGTTTAAAAGACAACTTCAAAAAACTAATTATTTATTCGTTTATCGCCATTCTTATTATTCTTTTTTTATCTTTTAGAAGAATTGAGTTGGTGATTGTAAGTAGCATTACTATTGTGATTAGTTGGATTTTTACCAACGGATTAATGGGATTATTTGATTTGCAATTTAACGTCATCAACATTATTGTTTGTACGTTGGTTTTCGGAATTGGTGTCGATTACAGTATTTTTATGACAACGGCGCTGCAAAAAGAACACACCTTTGGAAAAATAGAATTGCCAACTTATCGAACTTCTATACTGCTATCGGTGGCAACAACAATATTAGGAATTGGTGTGTTGATTTTTGCGCAACATCCAGCTTTAAAATCGATAGCGTTAATTTCGATTATTGGAATTTTATCGGCTTTGTTAATTACGTTTGTTTTACAACCTTTAGTCTTTTATTTCTTTGTAACTTTTAATATTAAAAAAGGAAATCCACCATTTGAAATCAAGCGTTTTGTTCATTCTGTATTGTCTTTTGCCTATTATGGATTAGGCGGTTTTTTTCTTTCTATAGTAGGTTCTTTTCTAGTCAAAATTATTCCACTTCCAAGGAAGAAAAAAGTGC